>NZ_JBHXLO010000011.1:0-243082 GCF_042721395.1 Lentzea sp. NPDC058450 | reverse complement strand
GTTTGGCACCCCTCTCCTCATGTGGCTCGCTCCTGGTGCGGCTTGTGATGGGACCCCGCCGCCAACGCAACCCAACTACGAAACAGGCAGCCGCCCTACGAAACAGGCGTGCCATCAGCCTGCTCCCAGCGCTACCCCCTGATCAGATTGCCGGGGTCTGGGGCAGAGCCCCAGGGGAAGCACGCAACAGAAACCCGCCGCACGCAACCCCAACCACCCGCCTGGATCGCGTGCTCGGCAACTAGAACGCGCGAACCGCTTCCGCAACCGGCGTCTCACCGTTAACCAACTCGATCGTCTTACCAACCGTGTTGGGAGCATCAAGCAACTCCGCCAACACAGCAGCGACGTCAGCCCGAGTGACCGGCGAACGAGGAAGACGTGGCGCCCCCAAAGTGACCAGCCCAGTAGCCGGATCGTTCACCAACGGCCCAGGCCGCAGGATCGTCCACTCCAGATCACGCGGCTTCAAATCCTCTTCGGCGAGCTTCTTCGCCTTGAGGTACACAGCGAACTCGGGATCCACGGACGGCGAGTCGGCGGACTCGATCCCCACCGTGGACACCTGGAGAAACCGCCGCACCCCTGCCTCGACAGCAGCGGAGGCGAAGAGCGCAGCGGCCCCGTAGTCCACGGTGTCCTTCCGGGCGGCGCCTGATCCGGCGCCTGCACCAGCGGCGAACACGGCCGCATCTGCACCGTTCAAATACGCGGCGACCGAGTCCAGATCAGCGGACTCCAGGTCGCACAACACCGGAACGGCTCCGGCTTCCTGCACATCAGCGAAGTGATCGGGGTTTCGGACCAGTGCGGTGGCGGCGTGTCCACGGGTGGCCAGCAGCTGCTCGAGAAGCAGCGCGATCTGCCCGTGTCCGCCGGCTATGACTACTCGCATAGGCCGACCGTAGATCAGGACGCGGTGGCGAGCACCTGCTCGTAGACGAGCTCGTTGACCCAGCGGGTGATGGCGGTGTCCTCGGACGGCACGTTCTCCTGACGACCGGAGACGTCGACCGACAGGTCCTTCTCGTCGTCGGCCAGCAGCACCGAGACGCCGTAACGACGCACGCGCGGCAGGCAGTTGGCGAGGTAGTCGTGCGAGAACGCGACCGACTCGGGGAGGACGACCGCGGCGTTGCCGTAGCGGGCGAAGGGGACCGCGGAGGCCAGGGCGGTGCGCCAGTGGCGGGCGACGGCGAGGACGCCGACGATGCGGACGGCGGCCGGCGGGACGCGGCCTTCCATCTCCGGCCACACCCAGGTGGAGACAGTGGTCTTGTCGGCCTCGGGAGCCGCACCGACGCAGACGCGCTCGGCGTGGGCGTCGGCCAGGAGTTCGGCCACCACGACGACCTTGCGGCCCATCAGGACCATTTCCGGGAGAACGACTCCGTGCCAGCCGAGGCGGATCGCCGCAGCGGCTGCCAACTCCTCGACGGACGCGGGCAGTTCCGGAACCGGGACCGGGGTGGTCGACAGACCGTTCGAGCTGTCGAGTGCCGCGATCCTTGCTGGGGTGCTGCTCACGCCAGTGCCTCCTCGTCACCCGCGGCGGGAGATCCGCCGCGTTTCGACTCGTGCTCTGCATAAGAATTAGCAGCAAGCCCACGGCCCGCCCCCAGGTCAGAGCACCCCCTGCGATCGACGGCGCGGACCGGTCGGTGACCGGTCGAAGAGTGGTGCGGCGAATTCGGTCCTACGGTGCTGCCGTCTGGGTGACGTTAATCCGTATGGCCGCACCAAAAGACCTGCTCAGGGTGTGCGCGCCAGGCGTGGCGGCAAATTTCCGCCCAACGGTGCCGGTCACCGTCCGCCGACCGTTCACCGCTCCAGAACGACCACCTACATGATGATCACGGTCTTACCGCGACTGTGACCTGCGAAAACATCAATCGCCTCGCGCAAAGGCACACGTCGGGCGATCGGCACTTCGAGGTCGCCGGCCTGGACCATGGACGCCAAGCGCACCAAGGTCTCCCGAGAGCCCTTCATGCTGAAGTTCTGCGCGGCATCTGCGGAAACGAAGTTCGTGTTGAACGCCAACGGCGCGTAGCGCGCGTTCGCCTCGAACGACGAGCGGTCGGCGCTCACGAGGTCGATGAGCGCATCAGCTTCCACAAGAGAGTCGTCACGCCCCACGGGAATCACGCGCTTGCCCGCCGCACGGGCGATCTGGACGGCGAACGACCCAACGCCACCCGTCGCTCCGACGACCAACACGGATTCCGCGGCTCCGAGCGACTCGACCAACTGCAATGCCGTCATGCCCGCCGTGGGCAATGCGGCGGCGACGGCGGGATCGAGATCTTCCGGCAACGGCGCCAACGCGTTCCCGACCGGAACTGTGACGTACTCGGCGTATGTTCCCTCGCCGACCGGGCGCCGGAAGAAGGTGCCGAAAATCCTCTCTCCAGAACCGACTACCTCACCCGCACCATCAGTTCCGGGAACCAGCGGGAACCGATGAGGGGCCGAGTCGCGGAGCATCCCGTTCACGACTTTGCGGTCGAACGGGTTGACGCTCGCCGCGAACAACCGGACCTTGAGCTCGTTCGGGCCCGCTTCAGGCTCGGGAACCTCCACGAGGTCCAGCTCCGCGCCGAACTCGGCTGCCGCTATCGCCCACATGCTGGCCCCCGAACGAGTGACAGACATCACCTGTTGGATCAAGGAATCTGATCCTGCCGATCAACGAAAGAACCCCCCTCGCGATTCCGCGAGGGGGGTTCCATCTGTCTTTCGATGGGCAAGGGGGGAGTTGAACCCCCACGTCCTTTCGGACACACGGACCTGAACCGTGCGCGTCTGCCATTCCGCCACTTGCCCCTGGAGACGTTGGAAACACTAGCACGCGCCCAAACCAGCTTCCTAATCGCCCCCCTGTAAGCGTGGTCGTACCCGGATACGATCGGGGTGGGAGCCCGTCCGCGTGGAAGGAGTCGACATGGGCCTGCAACGCTTCGAGCGGAAGCTCGAAGGTCTCGTCGGCAACACCTTCGCGCGGGTGTTCGGCGGCAGCGTGGTGCCCCAAGAGGTGGCACAGGCACTGCATCGGGAGGGTGACGGCAACATCCGCGAGCTCGCGGGTGGCAGACTGCTAGCCCCCAACCACTACAAGGTGCTCCTCGGACCTCAGGACCACGAACGTCTTGCGGGCGACGAGCAGGATGAACTACGCATCACACAGCTTCTCGCAGAGGGCCTGCGAGAGCACCTGGCCGAGTCCGGATGGGATACCTATGGTGACGTCGTAGTCTCCCTGGAGCGCTCCGAGGCGCTGCACACCGGACAGTTCCGAACCAGCTCGTCCGTCGACCCCGACGTGAAAGCGGCCAGCCGACGGTCAGCACAACCTCGCACCGCAGGAGACCGACCCATGAGCCAGCCACCCGGCTACGGACAAGGACAGGGCCAGCCCGGCCAGGACCCTTATGGTCAGGGCGGCTACGGCCAGCAGGGCTACGACCAGCAGGGCTACGGCCAGCAGCAGCAACAGGGCTACGGCCAGGACCAGGGCTACGGCCAGCAGCAGCAACAGGGCTACGGCCAGGACCAGGGCTATGGCCAGCAGCAGGGCTACGGCCAGCAGGGCTACGACCAGGGTTACGGCGGCGGCCAGCAGCAAGGTGGCGGCGGCTACGACCAGGGCTACGGCCAGCAGCAGCAGGGCTACGACCAGGGTTACGGCGGTGGCCAGCAGCAGGGCTACGGCCAGGACCAGGGCTACGGCCAGCAGCAGGGCTACGGCCAGCAGGGCTACGACCAGGGTTACGGCGGCGGCCAGCAGGGCGGCGGCTATGACCAGGGTTACGGCCAGCAGCAGGGCGGCGGTTACGACCAGGGTTACGGCCAGCAAGGTGGCTACGACCAGGGCTACAACCAGGGCGGATACGCCCCGCCGGCCACCCAGGGCGGCAACCGTCAGCTCAACGCGACGCTGCACCTCGACGACGGATCGAACCGGACGTACAACCTGAAGCAGGGTGGAAACGTCGTAGGACGTGGGCAGGAAGCCGACTTCCGCCTCCCGGACACCGGAGTCTCCAGGCGCCACCTGGAAATCTCCTGGGACGGGCAGAATGCGATGCTCGCTGATCTCGGTTCGACCAACGGCACCACGGTTAACGGGACGCCAGTGCAGACTTGGCAGCTCGCGGAAGGCGACGTCGTCCGCATCGGCCACTCGTCACTGGTCTTCCGCACCGCGGGCTAGTGGTCGGTACGGGCATCGGTAAGCAACTCAAGGCAGGAGCGGTTACAACCGGTGCAAGAGCTGGTGATGCAGCTGACCAGAGCGGGCTTTCTCGTGCTCCTCTGGCTCTTTGTGCTGGCCGCCCTACGTGTGGTCCGCTCTGATCTATACGCAGCCTCAGGGCTCCGGGCGTCAGGTCTGCCCGGATTCCGGAGGTCCGAGAAGTCGGCGAGGGGAAGCAAGGCACCTCGGCAACTCGTGGTCACCCACGGGGCGCTGACCGGTACCCGCATCTCGCTCGACGGCAGGCCGATCCTGATCGGCCGTGCTGACGACTCCACCCTCGTCCTGGACGACGACTTCGCGTCGACCAGGCACGCGCGGCTGTCCATGCGCGGTACCGACTGGTACGTGGAGGACCTCGGCTCCACGAACGGCACCTACCTGGACCGAGCCAAGGTCACCGCACCCCTGCGCGTACCTCTCGGCACCCCGATCCGCATTGGCAAAACGGTGATCGAGCTGCGCTCATGACCTTGGTTCTTCGATACGCGGCCCGCAGCGACAGGGGCCTGGTTCGTTCCAACAACCAGGACTCCGTGTACGCGGGCCCCCGCCTGCTCGCAGTAGCCGACGGCATGGGTGGCCACGCCGCCGGTGAGGTCGCGAGCAAGGTGGTCATCGCCTCGCTGGCCCACGTCGACGACGACGAGCCCGGCGACGACCTCCTCGGCAAGCTGCGCGACGCGGTCGCGAGTGGCAACGGCGCCATCTCCGAGCTCGTGACGAGCGACCCGGACCTGGAGGGCATGGGCACCACGCTCACGGCCATCCTGTTCGCGGGCAACCGTCTCGGGCTCGTGCACATCGGCGACTCGCGCGCGTACCTCCTGAGGGAGGGTTCCTTCGCGCAGATCACGCACGACGACACGTTCGTCCAGTCGTTGATCGACGAGGGCCGGATCACTCCGGACGAGGCCGCCACGCACCCGCAACGCTCGCTGCTGCTGCGCGCCCTCACGGGGCACGACTTCGAGCCCAGTCTCACGGTGCGCGAGGCGCGTGCCGGCGACCGGTTCCTGCTCTGCTCGGACGGTCTGTCCGGTGTCGTGAGCCTGGAGACGCTCGACGAGGCGATCCGCATCCCCGACCCGCAGGCCTGCGCGGACCGGATGATCGAGCTGGCGCTCAAGGGCGGCGGTCCCGACAACGTCACGGTGATCGTGGCGGACGTCGAGGACGTCGACTTCGGCGACAACTACCCGATCGTCGGTGGCGCGGCCGGTGACGGCAGCGACCAGCACGACACTCCCCCGGACTCGGCGGCCTCGCGGGCGGCGACGCTCACGCAGCAGCGTCCGCCCATGCCTCAGCGCATGGACGCACCGCCGCCTCCGCTGCCCGATCCCAAGCGCAAGAAGCGCAACGCCATCAAGGCGTTCGCGATCGTCTTCGTGTTGCTGCTGCTCACGGCGGTCGTGGCGGTCGGCGGCAAGCTGTGGATCAACACGCAGTACTACGTCGGCGCCACCGAGGACGGTCAGGTCGCGATCTTCCGCGGCCTCAACGGCTCGGTGCTCGGCTTCAAGCTGTCGTCCAAGGTCGAGGACTCGTGCCCGCCCGGATCCACGGGCTGCACGCCGATCACGCTGAAGGACCTGCAGGAAGCCGGCCGCAAGACGATCACCGCGGGCATCCGCAGCGACAACGGTCTCGACGGCGCGCGCGCCGCGGTCCGGTTGTTGCGCACGGAGCACATGCTGCCGCTGTGCAAGGACACCTCGGCGACGTCGACCACCACCCCGACGACGCCGTCGACTCCGTCCACGCCGAGCAGCCCTTCGCAGACCTCCGGCACCGGCACGCCGCCCGCCAACGGTTCGGTCGCGCCGTCGACCGGTGCCTCGGAGCCTTCACTCACCCCGTCCCAGCAGCAGGTCGGTGTGGAATGCCGGGAGGGTCCGTAGTTGATGGGCTCGCCCGCCCCCACCGGGGAAGGCTCACCAGGCGCGTCGGTGGCGACGAGCACGTCGCCAGGGCTGAAGGCGCCGACGCGACGCGGCACCGAACTGGTGATGCTGTCGTTCGCCGCCGGTCTCGTGACGCTGGCACTGATCCTGGTCGAACTGAACCAGGAGCGCTCGCTGAGCCTGCGCATCCTGTACCTGGGTCTCGCGTACCTGGCTCTGTTCGCCTGCGCTCACCTGGCCGTCCGCAGGTGGGCGCCGTACGCCGATCCGGCGATCCTGCCGTGCGTCGCACTGCTCAACGGGCTCGGTCTGGTGGTCATCCACCGGATCGACCTCGCCATGGAGGGCACCGTCTTCCTGGACGGCTCGACGTGGGACCCGGTGGCGTTCAAGCAGGTCATCTGGACCGCCATCGGGTTGTTGCTGTTCGCCGCGACGCTCAAGTTCCTGCCGGACCACCGCATGCTCGCGCGGTTCGGCTACACGTTCGGCCTCGTCGGTCTCGTCGCGCTGATGCTCCCCGGTGTGCTGCCGGGCTTCATCGCGCCTGAGATCAACGGCGCGAAGATCTGGCTGCGGCTCGGCCCGTTGTCGATCCAGCCGGGTGAGTTCGCCAAGATCCTGCTGATGGTCTTCTTCGCCGCCTTCCTGGTGTCGAAGCGGGACCTGTTCACCGTGGCGGGCCGCCGGTTCCTCGGCATGGACCTGCCCCGCGCCCGCGACCTCGGCCCGCTGTTCGCGGCCTGGGGCGTCACGGTCGCGGTCATGGTGCTGCAGAAGGACCTCGGCTCCTCGCTGCTGTTCTTCGGCATCGTGCTCGTGCTGCTCTACATCGCCACCGAACGCGCGGCGTGGGTCGTGCTCGGTCTCGGCCTGTTCTCCGGCGGCGCGGTCATCGCGTGGAAGCTCTTCAACCACGTGCAGCAGCGCGTGGCGAACTGGCAGGACCCGATCGCCCGCTACGAGGTCATCGGCGGCGGTTACCAGATCTCCCAGTCGCTGTTCGGTCTCGCGACCGGCGGCATCGGCGGTGCCGGGCTCGGCGCGGGCCGGCCGGAGATGATCCCCGAGGCCAACACCGACTTCATCACCGCCGTGATCGGCGAGGAGCTCGGGTTCGTCGGCTTCGCGGCCCTCCTGCTGATCTACATGGTCTTCGCGTTGCGCGGCCTGCGCGGTGCGATCTCCGTGCGCGACAGCTTCGGCAAGCTCCTGGGCGGCGGTCTCGCGTTCGCGGTCTGCTTCCAGGTGTTCATCGTCGTCGGCGGTGTCACGAAGCTGATCCCGATGACGGGTATCACCGCGCCGTTCCTGTCCTACGGCGGTTCGTCGCTGCTCGCGAACTACATCCTGGTCGCGTTGCTACTGCGAATTTCTGCGGCGGCGAGGGCCCCGCAGCGGGTCGCGAAGCCGAAACCGCAACAACCGGCTATCGCCGACCAGCACACTGTGATGGTGGAGCGTCCCAAATGAACACACCGCTCCGCCGCGTCGGCATGGCCATGATGGTCATGATCGTGCTCCTGCTGGCCAACGCCACGTGGGTCCAGGTCATCAACGCCGACGAGTGGCGCAAGAACGCGTACAACCGCCGGGTGCTGCTCGACGAGTACGCCCGCAAGCGCGGGCTGATCATCGCCGCGGACGGCACCACGATCGCGGACGTGAAGGAGACGACCGACCGTCTCCGGTTCCTGCGCACCTACAGCAACGGCCCGGTCTACGCGCCGGTGACGGGGTACCTGTCGGTCACCTACGGCACGTCCGGCATGGAACGCGCCGAGAACGACCTGCTCAACGGCTCGGACGACCGGCTGTTCACCCGCCGCGTCTCGGCGTTGATCACCGGCCGCGACCCGGTCGGCGGCAACGTGCAGCTCACCCTGAACGCCAAGGTGCAGCAGACCGCGTTCGACCAGCTGACCGCCAAGGGCTACACGGGTTCCGTCGTCGCGATCAAGCCGGACACCGGCGAGATCCTCGCGATGGCGAGCACCCCGTCCTACAACCCGAACCTGCTCGCGAGCCACGACTCGAACGAGCAGGCGTCGGCGTGGAAGCAGCTCAACGCCGAGGACTCCGGCGACCCGCTGCTCAACCGCGCGACGCAGGCGCTGTACCCGGCGGGGTCGACGTTGAAGGTCGTCGTCGCGGCGGCCGCGCTCGCCGACGGCAAGAACAAGGACACGCAGTACACCGCCAAGGGTTCGATCACGCTGCCGGGCAGCCAGACGCCGTTGCCGAACTTCAACGGCACCCCGTGCGGCCCCGGCGAGACGGTGTCGATGGAGACCGCGCTCGCGAAGTCGTGCAACACGGCGTTCGGTGAGATGGCGGGCCAGCTCGGCGCGAACAAGCTGCGCCGCCAGGCCGAGAAGTTCGGGTTCAACGACACGGACCTCACGGTGCCGCTGCCCGTCGAGACCTCGACGCTCGGCCCGATCCCGGACGACGCGTCGCTGTACCAGACCGGCATCGGCCAGCGCGACGTGCAGATCACGCCGCTGGAGAACGCGGTGATCGCGGCGACGATCGCGAACAACGGCAAGCGCATGCAGCCGTACCTGGTGTCGAAGATCCTCGGGCCGGACCTGAAGTCGATCGACGACACCGAGCCCGACGAGGTCGAGTCCGCGATGAGCACGGCGAACGCCAACGCGTTGCGGGACATGATGATCCAGTCGGAGATCAACACCGGTGGCGAGGGCCGCCTGCAGAACGTGCAGGTGGCGTCGAAGACCGGTACCGCCGAGCACGGCGCCGACGTCACGAAGAACAACCCGCACGCCTGGTACATCGCCTTCGCGCCGGCGCAGAAGCCGGAGATCGCGATCGCGGTCATCGTGGAGGACGGCGGCGACCGCGGTCTGGGCGCCACCGGTGGCAAGGTCGCAGCGCCGATCGGGCGCGCCGTGATGAACGCGTACCTGGCAGGCCGATGATGCTGACCAAGGGCCAGCTCCTCGCCGACCGCTACCGCCTCACCAGGCGGATAGCGGTCGGTGGCATGGGCGAGGTCTGGGAAGCGGCGGACGACCGGCTCGACCGCCGCGTCGCCGTGAAGGTGCTCAAGGCGGAGCTCTCGGGCGATCCCGAGTTCCTGCACCGCTTCCGCGTCGAGGCGCGGATGACCGCGTCGCTGAACCACCCCGGCATCGCGTCGGTGCACGACTACGGCGAGACCGCGTCCGTCTCCGACGGGCCGGAGGACACGGCGTATTTGGTGATGGAGCTCGTCGAGGGCGAACCGCTCGCGACGATCATCTCCCGCGGCCGGCTGACCGCCGAGGTGACGCTCGACCTGCTGGAGCAGACCGGGAACGCGTTGCAGGCGGCCCACGAACGCGGGCTCGTGCACCGGGACGTGAAGCCCGGCAACATCATGGTGACCCCTTCGGGCAAGGTGAAGATCACCGACTTCGGCATCGCGAAGGCCGTCGACGCGGCTCCCGTGACGCGATCCGGCATGGTGATGGGCACCGCGCACTACATCGCACCCGAACAAGCTCTTGGCGGCGAAGCCGAACCGGCGAGCGACGTTTACTCGTTGGCGGTGTGTGGCTACGAGTGCATGGCCGGTCACCGGCCGTTCCTTTCCGACAACGCGGTGACCGTCGCGATGATGCACATCCGCGACATCGCGCCGCCGTTGCCGCGCGACGTTCCGCCGGGTGCGCGGGCGTTGATCGAGGCGACGCTGGTCAAGGACCCGAGGCAGCGCTACCGGACCGGCGGAGAGTTCGCCGCGGCCGTCAGCGCGGTGCGGGTGGGCCAGCCGTTGCCGACGCCCTCCGGTTTCACGATGCCCCCGCCGATCCCGCAGCAGGTCACGCAGCCTCCGCCACCGCCTCAGGTGTCGCAGCCGCTGCCGATCCCGCCGCAGATCGCACCGCAGATGCCGCACCACCCGAGCGGGCCGGTGCGGGCCGGAACTCATCCGGCGATGCAGCCGGCGCACCAGACCGGCATGCAACCGGTGCACCAAACGGGAACCTTCACCCCCATGCCGACGCCACCGGGGAGAAACCGGACCGCGGTCTGGGTTATGGTCGCTTTTCTGGTGGCAGTGCTGCTCGTGCTCGGCGTGGTCGTCCTGTGGAAGTTCACCGTCAAGCAGAACGACAGCAGCGGGCAAGGCAGCCGGACGACGTCGTCCAGCACGGTGAACCCGAACGCTCCGGCGAACGGTCAGGCGAAGCCTGACTCCGCCGACCGGATACCGGGCAGTTCGCCGCAGCGGATCGACGAGGACGACTACATCGGTCGTTCCGGCGACGAGGTCAGCATCGATCTGATCGGCCACGGCCTGGAACCCGACGTGCGCAGCGCGCAGGGCACGGCACCGGGCGACTTGAAGAAGTGCCGGGTCACCGCCATCGCGCCCACGGGCGAGGTGCCGGTCGGCTCGAAGGTGAAGGTGACGTGCGCGCCATGAGCAAGACCAGAACCGAGTTCGGAACACCGTCGACTAGGAGCGGGACGAAGCACCGATGAGCACTCCGCGACTGCTCTCAAACCGCTACGAACTGGGTGAGACTCTCGGGTACGGCGGCATGTCCGAGGTCCACAAGGGGCGGGACGTCCGCCTCGGCAGAGACGTGGCGATCAAGGTGCTGAGGGCCGACCTCGCTCGTGACTCCCAGTTCCAGGAACGCTTCCGGCGTGAGGCCCAGAAC
Organism: Lentzea sp. NPDC058450; assembly: GCF_042721395.1. Classification (NCBI taxonomy): domain Bacteria; kingdom Bacillati; phylum Actinomycetota; class Actinomycetes; order Pseudonocardiales; family Pseudonocardiaceae; genus Lentzea; species Lentzea sp. NPDC058450. The sequence continues at coordinate 232,244 of NZ_JBHXLO010000011.1, read as the reverse complement.
TCCGCCGCTCTGAACCACCCGGCGATCGTCGCCGTCTACGACACAGGTGAGACGCAGACCGAGTACGGCCCGCTGCCGTACATCGTGATGGAGTTCGTCGACGGACGAACGCTGCGCGACATCGTGAAGACACAGGGTCCGTTGTCGGGCAAGCGCGCCATGGAGGTCATGGCCGACGTCTCGGCCGCGCTCGACTTCAGCCACCGCCACGGCATCGTCCACCGCGACGTGAAGCCCGCCAACGTGATGATCACGAAGTCCGGCGCCGTCAAGGTGATGGACTTCGGCATCGCCCGCGCGCTGCACGACGGCCAGGCGGCGGTCACCCAGACCGCGGCGGTCATCGGCACGGCCCAGTACCTGTCGCCGGAGCAGGCGCGCGGCGAGTCCGTCGACGCCCGTTCCGACGTGTACGCGGCCGGCTGCGTGCTGTTCGAACTGCTGACGGGCGAGCCGCCGTTCACCGGTGACTCGCCGGTCGCCGTGGCGTACCAGCACGTGCGGGAAGACCCGAAGGCGCCGTCGCAGCTCAACCCGAAGGTGTCGCCGCAGCTCGACGCGATCGTGCTGAAGGCGATGTCGAAGGGCCCGGCCAACCGCTACCAGTCGGCCGCGGAGATGCGTGCCGACCTGGTCCGCGTGCTGTCCGGCCAGCGCCCGTCCGCCCCGGCCGTGATGACGGCCGAGGACCGCACCGCCGTGATGAACGAGCAGGCGCGCGCACCGCGCACGCAGGTCGTCTCCGGTGGTGGCGGCGGCAGGCACCGCCCGGCGGCGTTGAAGTCGGAGCCGGACGACTACGACCCGATCGCCGACGAGGAAGAGGAGCGGCGGGCCCGCCGCAAGAAGGCGATCATGGTGACGCTGGTGGTGATCCTCTGCCTGGCCGTGCTCGGTCTGGCCGCGTGGATCACCAACAGCCTGATGAACCAGAGCAGCGGTCAGTCGGCCGAGAAGGTCCCCGTGCCGTCGATCGTCGGGCTGAGCGCGGTCGACGCCAGGGACAAGCTGACCAAGGCCGGTCTGCAGGGCTCCCAGCAGGAGATCGCCTGCGAGCCCGGTGCGGCAGGCGCCCCCGCCACGTGCACCGCCGAACAGATCAACAAGGTCGTCAACACGGACCCGCCGGAGAACACCCAGGTTCCCAAGGGTTCCACGATCAAGTACTTCGTCGGCACGCCGCCGGGCGAGGGCACCGTGCCGGACCTCGCGGGCAAGACCCCCGCCGAGGCCCAGGGCATCCTCGACAAGGACCCCAACGGCTTCAAGCTGCAGCAGAGCGACCAGACCGTCGAGGTCGAGGACGCCAGCAAGGCCGGCAAGGTCGTGCAGCAGAACCCCGCGGTGGGCGTGAAGCTGAAGAAGGGCGGCACGGTCACCATCCAGCTCGGCAAGGCGCCGGACAAGGTGAACGTGCCGGGCGTCGTCAACGACGACAAGGACAGCGCGCAACAGACGCTCGAGGGCTCCGGTTTCAAGGTCGTCATCGAGACGGTCGACAGCGCCAAGCCCGAAGGCACCGTCATCCAGCAGACCCCGGCCGCCAACAGCAAGGTGGACAAGAACACCACGGTCACGCTGAAGGTCTCGAAGGGCAACCAGTTCGAGATGCCGGACCTCGTCAACCTGGACAAGAAGGAAGCGGAGCAGAAGCTGCGCTCCCTGGGCTGGAACGCCTCCTTCAACGTCCAGAACCAGCAGGTCCTCGACCCGTCGAAGCGGGACCAGGTGCTCTCGCAGCAGCCGCCCAAGGGCACGCTGATCACCAAGGGCACCGCGGTGACCGTGACCGTGGCGACTTTGGGCGCCGGCGGTAGTTAGGCTCTGACGCGAAAAGGGGCGGCTTCCTCAGTTCGAGGAAGCCGCCCCTTTTTTTGCTCTGTCAGAGACGCGCGGCCGCGGCGAGCGTGCGCATGCCGTTCTCCAGCTGCGCGACCGTGGCCTCGGGAACCTCGAAGCCGCAGACCTTCAGCCAGTTGGCGAGCATGCGATGACCGCCGTCGGTCAGCACGGACTCGGGGTGGAACTGCACACCCTCGACCGGCAGCTCCCGGTGCCGCATGCCCATGACGATGCCGGTCTCCGTCTTGCCGGTGACCTCGAACTCCGCGGGGATCGTCTCCGGCAGCACCGTCAGCGAGTGGTACCGCGTGGCGATGAACGGCTGCGGCACCCCTTCCAGCACACCGCGACCCTCGTGAAAGACGATGCTCGTCTTGCCGTGCAACAACTCGGGCGCGCGATCGACCGTGCCACCCCACACGACACCGATCGCCTGATGGCCGAGACACACACCGAACACCGGCTTGCCGATGTCCGCGCACTTCTTGATGACGTCGATGCTCGCACCAGCACGCTCCGGCGTACCGGGCCCTGGGCTGACGAGCACACCGTCGACCTTGTCGATCTCGTCGAGGTCCACCTCGTCGTTGCGCCGCACGACGCACTCGGCCCCGAGCTGGGCGAGGTACTGGACCAGGTTGTAGACGAAGCTGTCGTAGTTGTCGACCACGAGCACGCGCATGAAGAGAGCTTAGTTGGTCGGCGCGAGTGAGTTAGCTCTCGTCTTCGTTGAGGTTAGGCTACCCTAAAATAGGTGTCATGAGTCGCCCCTTGCGCGTCGCGATCGTCGGCGCCGGACCGGCCGGCGTCTACGCCGCCGACATCCTGACCAAGTCCGACGTCGACGCGCAGATCGACCTCTTCGAGAAGCTGCCGGCCCCCTACGGCCTGGTCCGCTACGGCGTGGCGCCGGACCACCCCCGCATCAAGGGCATCGTCACCGCCCTGCAGAAGGTGCTCGACCGGCCGCAGGTCAGGTTCTTCGGCAACGTCGAGTACGGCGTCGACATCAAGCTCGACGACCTGCGCCAGTTCTACGACGCAGTCGTGTTCTCCACCGGCGCGTCCGCCGACCGGTCGATGGACATCCCGGGCATCGACCTGCCCGGCAGCTTCGGCGCCGCGGACTTCGTGTCCTGGTACGACGGCCACCCCGACGTGCCTCGTGAGTGGCCTCTGACCGCCACCTCGGTGGCCGTGCTCGGCGTCGGCAACGTCGCCTTGGACGTGGCTCGGGTACTCGCCAAGACCGCGGACGAGCTGCTGGTCACCGAGATCCCGGCGAACGTCTACGAGGGACTTCGCTCTTCTCCCGTCACGGACGTCCACGTCTTCGGCCGTCGCGGGCCGGCGCAGGCGAAGTTCACGCCGTTGGAACTGCGGGAGCTCGACCACTCCCCCAACGTCGAGGTGATCGTGCACGCCTCCGGAATCGAGTTCGACGAGGCCTCGATGCACGCGATCCGGAACAACAAGCAGGTCGAGATGATCGTGAAGACGTTGCAGGAGTGGGCGATTCGCGATGTCGGGTCGCGGCCTCGGCGACTGCACCTCCACTTCCTGGAGGCGCCGGTCGAGGTGCTCGGGTCTTCAGGTGTCGTCGGGCTGCGGACCGAAACCCAGGAACTGACCGGGGACGGGAACGTTCGGGGCACCGGGGTGTTCACCGATTGGGACGTTCAGGCCGTTTACCGGGCTGTCGGGTACCTGTCCTCGCATTTGGTCGACATTCCGTTCGACCACGTTTCCGGGACCATTCCGCACGAGGCCGGGCGGGTTCTGGACCTGGACGAGGTGCCGATGCCCGGGGTTTACACCACTGGGTGGATCAAGCGCGGACCTATTGGGTTGATCGGGCACACCAAGGGCGATGCCCTGGAGACGATCACCAGTTTGCTGGCGGACGCTGACACGTTGCCTCGTGCCGTTTCGCCGTCCACTGGTGCGGTGGTCGAGTTTCTCGCTGCCCGTGGCGTGCCGTTCGTCACCAATGACGGGTGGGGGCGGCTTGATGCCCACGAAATCGCGCTCGGGGCTGCTCACGGGCGTGAACGGATCAAGGTCGTTTCTCGTGAGGAGATGACTTCTGTCTCGAACGGCTGACGCCGTTCCTCGATGAGGCCGCCATCGCGATTTCGCGGTGGCGGTTTCACTTTGTCGCCTTCGCGTGTGGCTACTGGGTCGTGACGTTGTTGAACGGGAGCTTCGGCTCTGCCCACGGGAACACGACGAACATCAGCAGCGCGATGATGCCCAGGGCCAGGACCACCGCCTCCAGCACTCGCACCGCTGTCGGGCCCGGCAGGTGGCGCCAGATCCAGCTGTACATGGACTCAGGCCCCCGTCATCTCTGGTGGCACGAAGCCGTCGGCTACCGGGTAACTCTTGGTTTCGATGGCGTGCACGATCAGGCGCTGCTTGTCGGAGAAGCGCGGGTGGCACGTGGTGAGCGTGAGGAGGCGGGCCAGCTTGTCCTCGGGGACGGCGGCGCCCGTCTGGTGCGGAATCGGCGCGATCACTTCGCCCTGGCTGGGGGCGACGATTTCCTGGCCCACGGTTTTGGTGTAGGCGTCGCCCAGCGTCGCGGAGAGCGGGGCCACGCCGGCGCAGGCCGCCTCCTTCGACTTCGGGTTGGTGGCCCAGCCCTGGACTTCGCTGCTCATGGGGAGCACCCGGTAGACGAACCACTGGGTCTGGGTCTGGACGACCACCGCGTTGCAGGACTCGAGCAGGTCCAGGTCGTTGAACGGGGCGCCCTTGCCCACTCGGTGGCCCGCGATGGCGAAATTGCCCGCCTCGCCCGGTTGGGCGGTGTCCTTGTAGTGGCCAGGGCCGATTTCCAGGTGCTTGTCGGTCGTGCCTTCCACCACGGAGAACTTCCAGTCGTTGCCGAAGACCGGGATGTACATCTTCGCGAAGGCCTTGCCTTCGATCAGGTTCAGCTTCGACTGGCGGTTCGGGTCCGCCGGCGGGGGCGTGACGACGTTCGAGTTCCATTCGTTGTCGAGGGCCGCGGTCGCGTCCTGCTGCTTCTCCGCGGAGAGCAGGTCGGTGACGTAGACCTCGTAGACGACGAACAGGAGGACCACCAGGCCCATGGTGATGAGGGCTTCGCCCACGCCTCTGACCGCTTTGCGGCCGAGGCTCTCCGGTGGCAGGTCCGCCTTCTTCGGGGCCTCGTCGTCGTAGTAGTCGTCATCGTCGTAGTAATCGTCGTAGTCGTCCTCGACGCGCGGGATCACCTCGGTGGGCGGATCGACCGGGCGCGGGCGCGGAGGCATCGGGCGCGGCGGCATTCCCCTCGGCGGAGTGCCGGGCGGCGGACCGGGACGGCCCGGTTGCGGCATGCCTCGCGCTGGGGTGCCGGGCGGCGGGAAGATCGGGCGCTGTTGCGTGTTCGGGGGCAGGCTTCCGGAGAAAGCGCTGGTGAACTGGGTTGCGTCCGGTGGCGGCGTGGGCCGGGGAGAAGGTGTCGCCCGCACGTGCTGAAGGTCATCACGACGGGGTGCAGGACGCCGTGGAGGCGGTTGCTGCGGTCCCGAGTTCACCTGAGAACCTCCGCGCGGACTGTGAACTGAAAACAACTGCGTCTGCAAGGTGGTTCGCTGACCACCGCCGCTACGTTAACGTGTCTCCTGAGTAGTGCACGTAAACTCGCGTCACTCACGGATATCCACGTCAGGCGAGGACAGCATGCCCAAGTCGAAGGTCCGGAAGAAGGCGGTCTACACCGCACCCACTGACCGCCGCACGCCGGTCAAGGTCAAGGCAGCGGGGCCGTCTCACCCGGTCTACGTCGTTGTCATGCTCGGCTTCATGCTGCTCGGCCTCGCGTGGCTGGTCGTCAACTACATCGCGGCCGAGAAGATCCCGTTCATGCTGGAGCTCGGGGCGTGGAACTTCGCCATCGGCTTCGCGCTCATGATCATCGGCCTGCTGATGACGATGCGCTGGCGCTAGGCGCACAGCAGCTCACGGTTCGCACTGGTCGGCCCGGACGTCACACGTCCGGGCCGACCTTTGTTCGCTTCGGGTTCACCTGGTTCATCCGAGCGTCACCGAAGCACACGGCTGTAAGTCATCCCCATTGGGGACAAGTCCTGTGGACAACTTTGCACCAAAATGCACAAGCGACGGTTTTCCCTCATGCGGACCCGTTCAGTTGTCCACATTTCATGCGGCACACTCGACAGTGTGACTCGCACCTGGTCCACGCCCGCCCCGCTCGTCGCCACCGCGTGGGTGGTGGCTGCCGCGCTCGCCGTCGCGACGCTCATCGCCGACGACAACGCCGGACGTCTGCTCATCGGCCTGGCAACGCTGCTGGTCGCGTTCCTGGCGGCCTTCGCCTCACTGGCCCGGCCGCGGCTCACCGCCGACGCGAGCGGCCTGGTCGTGCGCGGGCTGGGGAGCAAGACGCACCTGCCGTGGCACGAGGTGAAGGTCAAGCTGCAGACCACCCGGAGGCTCGGGCGGGAACAGCAGACGTTGGAACTCGACGCCGAAGACCGTCTCGTGGTGCTCACGAGACTGGACCTCGGCGCCGATCCCGAAGAAGTGGCCGGAGTGCTGCACGCACTGCGGCCGTGAATCGCATCTAACGGCAGGTGTTGTACTCCAGGAGGAACTCCGCCGCCGTGTCCAGCTGCGCGGCGCGCAATGCGAACATCGCGCCGAGCAGCACTGCGGCCGCCACCACGGCACCGGCCTGGTAGGCGTTGCGGTTCTGCCGCGGCGCCTTGACCATCGCGAGCGTCAGCAGGCCGCCGATCACGAGGCCGCCGAGGTGCCCGAGCAGTGACGCGTTGGTGAAGAGGTTCGACACCAGGTTGAGCACGACGATCACGACGATCGTCGAGATGTCCCGCTGCTGCCGCTTGAACACGATCAGCAGCGCGCCCATCAGGCCGAACACCGCACCGGACGCTCCGGCGTACGTCGGGCAGACGCTGCCGAAGAAGAACGCCGACGCACTGCCGCCGAGCAGCGACAGGAAGTAGACGGCGCTGTACCGCAGCTTGCCGAGCTCCTGCTCGATCACCGGGCCGACCACGAACAACGCGGCCATGTTGAGCGCCAGGTGGATCAGGCCGAAGTGCATGAAGCCCGACGTGAGGACCCGCCACCACTCACCGCTCGCGGTGAGGCCGGGGATCATCGCCGTCTCGACGAAGATGCTCGACCTGCTGTTGTTCATCGGGCTGCCGGACTGGACGACCGTGGCGATGTACGCCAGGACGTTCACCGCGATCATCACCTGCGTGATGATCGGCCGGCCACCCGAGGCCACCGCGCCTGCGGACGTGCGCGCCTGACGGACCGAGCGCGAGCCTTCGTTCACGCAGTCGACGCATTGCATGCCGACCGACGCGTCACGCAGGCACTCCGGGCACATCGGACGGTCGCACCTGGTGCAGCGCAGCCGGGTGGGCCGATCGGAATGACGTGCGCAGACCGGGGTTTCCGGCTCCGCTCCGATCGGCCCCTCCGGTGGCACGGATGCGTTGCTCACGCGCGTTCGATCGTGATCCGCTCGATCTTGATGTCGTTGACCGGACGGTCGCCCGCGCCGGTCGTGGTGTTGCCGATCGCGTCGACGACGTCGCGCGACTCCTGGTCAGCGACCTCACCGAAGATCGTGTGCTTGAAGTTCAGCCACGTCGTCGGCGCCACGGTGACGAAGAACTGGGAGCCGTTGGTGTTGGGCCCGGCGTTCGCCATCGCGAGGAGGTACGGCTTGTTGAACTGGAGTTCCGAGTGGAACTCGTCGGCGAAGCGGTAGCCGGGGCCGCCGCGGCCGGTGCCCGTCGGGTCACCGGTCTGGAGCATGAAGCCGGCGATGACGCGGTGGAACAGGGTGCCGTCGTAGAACGGGCCCGACTTGGAGCCGCTCGCGTTCGCCTCGGTGTAGTCCTTGGTGCCCTCGGCGAGCCCGACGAAGTTCGCCACCGTCTTGGGGGCGTGGTCGGGGAGCAGGTTGATGCGGATGTCGCCCTGCGTGGTGTGCAGGGTCGCCGTCACCTTGGTCCCGACGAAGGATTCGTTGCTGTCAGCCACCACCCCATCGTGCCATCACAGGCGGAGATGTTCAGAAACGGGCACGATGGGTATCTCTATGACATCACCGGACGACAACGTGTGGAGCACAGGATGGACGAGGTGGACGTCATGACCCGCGCCGGCGAGAACGTTGGCAAGGCTGTCGGCACCGGTCTGAAGGCCGCGCGTCAGGGTGTCGTTCGCGCTGGTCACGCTGCTGAGGCCAAGCTGGCCGACCGCGGCATCACTACTGACCAGGTCCGCGGCGCACTCGTCGAGCGCGCTGACGCGCTCATGGGCAAGGCCGAGGACTGGGAGAAGCAGACGCGCCGCTCGCGCAAGCGGCTCGCGAAGAAGAGCGCCAAGACGCGCGCCGACCTCATGGGCAAGGCGGAGGTCGTGCGCAAGGAAGTGAAGAAGGCGGCGAAGCACGCGCGCAAGGACGCGAAGGTGCGAGCCAAGGAGATCCGCAAGGCCGCGGCCCAGCTCGGTGCGGACGCACCGAAGCGCCGCCGCTGGCCGTGGGTGCTGGGTCTGCTGATCGCGGCCGCGGCGGCGGGTTACGTCGCGCTGACGCGCCGGCCGCAGGAGGTCCACCTGCAGGAGGACGAGCAGCTTCCGCACGCGGAGCCCGTCCTCAACGGCCAGGTGCCGACCCAGAAGGAACCCATCAAGTAAGACCGCAGTGCCGAACGCCCCCGCGTCTCCTCTTTGCAGGGAGACACGGGGGCGTTCGTCGTGTCAGAGCTTGAGGCCCTTGATGGCCTCTTCCGCGATGCGGCGGGCCTTGATCGACTGCTTCTGGTTGCTCGAGACCACCACGGCCGCCTCGCCCTTGCCCACGGCGTAGACGACACCGGTGTCGTTGCTGACGTACCCTCCGGTCCACCCGGTGGGCGCGGTGGCGGGCTGCGAACCGTCCGGCGCCGCCTCGTTCACCACGAGCTTGGCCACGCGCTCGTCCCCCACGTAGACGCGCACGGTCAACTGGATCTCAGTTGCGTTGGCGTAGAAAAAGCACGCAGGGTGAGGCTGATCCGTTGACAGTTTCACTTTGGGTACACGCTGCCCGTTGGCCTCCGCGACGAATCCGGTCGCCAGGTAGGGGCAGGTGCCGTCACTCGCGGGCTGGGGCGCGGGCGGCACGGTCGGAGCAGCGCTGGTCGTCGTGGTGACCTGCTGCGTCTGGGTCGTCGGCACCGGCACGTTCTGAGCGGTCTGGGAACCGCATGCGGCGAGGACGCCGAGCAGGGGCAGCAACAGTGCTCGTTTCATAGGGGCAACAGTCAACCAGATACCAAAAGCGCCTCTACCGGCACACTCTAAATTGGTCCATACCTTTTGTGCCCTGCCCCCGCCCCACGCCCTGGAAGGACCCCTGACATGGAGTTCTTGGAGCAACGACGAGAGCACGCACTGGCGCTCTTCCGCATCATCATCGGTCTGTTCTTCGTGTTCCACGGGGTGCAGAAACTGGGCAAGGGAGTCGACTTCCTCGCCTGGCCGTCCGGCCCCGTCACCCTGATCGAACTGGTCGGCGGCGGCCTGATCCTCATCGGCCTGTGGACCCGTTGGGCCGCCCTGATCAGCTCCGGCGCCATGGCCTACGCGTACTTCGTGGTGCACCAGCCGCGAGCACTGCTGCCGATCGAGAACGGCGGCGAACTCGCGGCCGTCTACTCGTGGGCCTTCCTGCTGCTCGTGTTCACAGGCGCCGGCGCCTGGAGCATCGACACGATCCGCAAGTCGTCGAAGAAGCCACTCGCCGCCGCAGCGTGACGGCGTGATCGCGATGCCCAGAACGCACTGAAGCCCCGTTCGCAACGACGCGAACGGGGCTTCCGCACATCTGAGCTACCGAGCTCCGGGAGGCCGCACCCAAGGCGCGTGCCGCTCCCCCGGCTCCAACTCACCTCGCCAGTACCGAAAGACCGTCCCCTGCACCACGTCGACACCGCCGGCCGCCACCAGACACGTCACCGATTCCGTCCCACCGGCCTCGGCTTCGGCTTCGGCTTCGGCTTCGGCTTCGGCTTCGGCTTCGGCTTCGACCAGCACCTGCGGCATCTCACCGAGCCGCAGAGCCAAGGCCTCGACCTCATCCCGTCGCGGCGCACGAAACACGGGGTCCTGGAACGAAGTCGGGCACTGCACGCACAAGGGATCCGAGAACACGAGCTCGAGACCGTGCGAATAGGTCAGGTCGTGCCCGGCGCCCAGCCGCAACTCTCCCGCGTCGCAGGAAACCACGTCCCAGTCCCACCAGGACCCGTCCGGCAGTTCGACCACGGCACCAACCTGGCGCTCTTGCGACACCACGATGCACCCCCAAGGTCGACCAGACCCGAACCTACGCCGAGGGCAAGGCACCACGCGAAGGGACAAGAACTCCCCCAAGCGCAAGGCAAAGCGCAGCGCCACGGGGTTGGACGGGATGGGCGAGGCCTGGCGACTCCAAGGCGGAGGCCCCGCGCGAGGCATTGGATGAGGCCTGCTGACGCCGAAGGCGAGGCGGCCGGGGGTCCGGGGGCTTGCCCTCGGCGTGGGGTCTGGGGGCTCGGCCCCCAGAAAACACTTCGGGCCGAGGAGGTCTGCGCTTTTCGCAGACACTCCTCGGCCCGAGGAACGAATGGAGACGAGGGGAATCGAACCCCTAACCCCCGCCTTGCAAAGGCGGTGCTCTGCCAATTGAGCTACGTCCCCGCGCCTGAGGGCGGCTGGCCGCCCGTCAAGGCAAAGATCAGTCGGTGGGGGCGGTGGCCTCGCGCCACAGGTCCGCGTCGGCCTTGGCCGAACGGCTGCGCTTCACGAAGAACAGGACCGCACCGGCGACCACGACGAGTGCGATGATCTTCTTAGCCACTGGAAACCCCTCCAAGACTGTTAATGCCCCGACCTACCGCACCAGCCTACAGGCTTTGCGAGTGTTGGGCCGGGGCTCCGGGACGCGTGGTCCCAGACAAGAATGATGATTCGAATGGAAAACCCGAGTGGGCCTAGGAGGACTTGAACCTCCGACCTCTTCATTATCAGTGAAGCGCTCTAACCGCCTGAGCTATAGGCCCTCGATCATCACCCCTTGGGGCAACGAGGAGAACCTTACAGGATCGCCCTTCGCTGCCCCAAATCAGGGGGTCACTCTCGTTCGGACAACGTCAGTTCGAGGCCGCCGGCCAGGTCCGCGGACACGTTGTAGACGAACGCGCCGACGGTTGCGAGGGCCGTGAACAGGACGATGTTGACCGCTCCGATGATCGCCGAGACGCCGAAGACGCGGCCCGCGCTGATCAGCGGTTCGCCCGGCTCGTTGGCCTGGAGCAGGTCGTTCGCGGTGCTGTTGATCTTGTCCCATACGCCCATGCCGTGCAGGACGCCGTAGAGGACGCCGACTGCGACGAGCCAGACGAAGAACAACGCGACGCCCAGCACGAGGGCGAGCTTGAGGACCGACCACGGGTCGACGCGCTTCACCTGGAGTGAGGCGCGGCGCGGGCCGCGGCCGGGGCGGCGGGCCGACGGGGTGGAGGCGGCGGGGCGCGAGGCGCTGCTGCCCATGTTCACCGACGTGCGGCTGCTGCCCAGGCCCACGGGTACTGCCGAGCCCGTGACCACGGGCTTCTGCACCTTCACGGTGTCCGGGTCGGTGGACGGGAAGGCCGGGGCCGGTTCCGCCGCGGACGGGACCGGGGGTGCGGCCGGGGCCGTGTAGGTCTCGGTCGCGTCGTGCGTGGCGGCTTCCGTGTCGTTCGTCACTCGCTGCCAGGGCGGCGGGGCCGAGACGACGACCGGCTCGTCGGCGACGGGCGCCGGGGCGACCGGAGCCGGCGCGGGTGCCGGAGTCGGGGTGGCCGCCGCGGTCGGCGCCGGGGTGGCCGCCGGAGTGCTGAGCGAGACCGTCTTCTGTTCGACGGCGGGAGCGGCCTTCTCGGCCGGCTTGTCGGCCGGCTTCTCAGCGGGCTTTTCCGCTGCGGGCTTCTCCGCGGCGGCGGGTGCGGCGGCGACGGCCTCCTTGGCCTTCTCCGCCGACACCGGCTTGGTCTTGTCCTGCGCGGTTCCACCCGAGGAACCGGAGGCGGGTGCCGCGGCCGAGTCCGCCTTCTTCTCCGCCGGCTTCTGGGCGGAGTTCTGCGGAGTCGGCTTGGTGATGACCGCGGTCTTGTCCGCGTCCCGACCTTCGCGGTTCTCGGGTGGAGTCACGAGCTTGTCCTTGACCTCTCGCTAACGATTCCGACTACTCAGCCGAGTCGGTGGGGGTGGCTGCCTGGTCAGCGGCAGAGTCCTCCGCAACAGACGTCTCACCGTTAGTGACGTCGCTGGGCTCGTCCGCGTTGCGTGCGACGGCGATCAAAGTGGTGCTCTCGCCGAGGTTCATCAGCCGCACGCCCTTCGTCTGCCGTCCAGCCTTGCGCACCTGCTCGGCCTTGGTCCTGATGACCCCGCCGGTCGAGGTGATGGCGTAGAGCTCGTCGTCGACGTCGACGATGAGCGCGCCCACCAGCCTGCCACGTCGGCGGTCGTGCTGAATCGTCAGCACACCCTTGCCGCCGCGACCCTGGACCGGGTAGTCCTCGATCGGCGTGCGCTTCGAGTACCCACCGTCCGTCGCGACCAAAACGAACAGGCCCTCCTGGACGACGCCCACGGAAAGCAGCTCGTCATCGGCGTTGAACCGCATGCCCTGCACACCTGACGTGGCACGACCCATCGGGCGCAGCACGTCGTCGGTCGCGTGGAAGCGGATCGACTGACCGTCGGCGGACACCATGAGCAGGTCGTCGTCGGCCGAGCAGAGCACCGCTCCGACCAGCTCGTCGTCCTCGCGCAGGTTGATGCCGATAAGACCACCCGATCGGTTGGAATCGAAGTCGGACAACTTCGACTTCTTGACCAGGCCCTTGCGGGTGGCGAGCACGAGGTACGGCGACACCTCGTAGTTCTTGATCTGGATGACCTGCGCGATCTCCTCGTCCGGCTGGAACGCGAGGAGGTTCGCGACGTGCTGGCCGCGGGCGTTGCGGTTCGCCTCGGGCAGCTCGTACGCCTTCGTGCGGTACACCCGGCCCTTGTTCGTGAAGAACAGGATCCAGTCGTGCGTCGAGCACACGAAGAAGTGCGCCACGATGTCGTCCTGCTTGAGCTGCGCTCCCTGCACGCCCTTGCCGCCGCGCTTCTGCGCCCGGTAGAGGTCGGTCTTGGTGCGCTTCGCGTAGCCGGTGCGCGTGATCGTGACGACCACGTCCTCGACCGCGATCAGGTCCTCCATGGACACGTCGCCGTCGAACGGGATGATCTTCGTGCGCCGGTCGTCGCCGAACTTCTCGACGATCGCGATGAGCTCCTCGCGCACGATGGCGCGCTGACGCTCCGGCTTCTCGAGGATGTCCTTGAGGTCGGCGATCTCGATCTCGATCTCGGCCAACTGGTCGATGATCTTCTGGCGCTCGAGGGCGGCCAGGCGGCGGAGCTGCATCTCCAGGATCGCGTTGGCCTGGACCTCGTCGACGTCGAGGAGGTCCATCAGGCCCTGACGCGCGATGTCCGGCGTCTCGGACCGGCGGATCAACGCGATGACGGCGTCGAGCTGGTCGAGCGCCTTCACCAGACCGCGCAGGATGTGGGCGCGCTCCTCGGCCTTGCGCAGGCGGAAGCGCGTCCGCCGGACGATGACCTCGATCTGGTGCTTCACGTAGTGGCGGATCATCTGGTCGATCCGCAACGTGCGCGGCACGCCGTCGACGAGCGACAGCATGTTCACACCGAACGAGTACTGCAGCTGGGTGTGCTTGTAGAGGTTGTTCAGCACGACCTTCGCCACCGCGTCGCGCTTGAGCGTGATCACGATGCGCATGCCGATGCGGCGGTTCGACTCGTCCGCGATGTTCGCGATGCCGGTGAGCTTGGCGTCGCGGACCAGCGAGGCGATGTTCTCGACCAGGTTGTCCGGGTTGACCTGGTACGGCAGCTCGGTGACGACCAGGATCGTGCGGCCCTTGGCGTCCTCGTCCATCTCCACGACGGCGCGCATGCGGACCGAGCCGCGACCGGTGCGGTACGCGTCCTCGATGCCGGACGTGCCGAGGATCTGGCCGTACGTCGGGAAGTCCGGGCCCTTGATCCGGGCGATCATCGCTTCGAGGGTCTCCTCGTCGGAGGCCTCGAAGTTGTCCAGCGCCCACACGACGCCGTCCGCGACCTCGCGGAGGTTGTGCGGCGGGATGTTGGTCGCCATGCCGACGGCGATGCCGGAGCTGCCGTTGATCAGCAGGTTCGGGATGCGCGACGGCAGGACCGTCGGCTCCTGGATGCGACCGTCGTAGTTGTCGCGGAAGTCGACGGTGTCTTCCTCGATGTCGGCCAGCATCTGCATGGCCAACGGCGAGAGCCGGCATTCCGTGTACCGCATGGCGGCGGCGGGGTCGTTGCCGACCGAGCCGAAGTTGCCCTGTCCCTGGATCAACGGGTAGCGCAGCGCCCACGGCTGGGCGAGACGCACCAACGCGTCGTAGATCGCCGAGTCACCGTGGGGGTGGTAGTTGCCCATCACGTCGCCGACGACGCGCGCGCACTTGTTGAAGCCGCGGTCGGGGCGGAAGCCGGAGTCGAACATCGAGTACAGCACCCGGACGTGCACGGGCTTGAGCCCGTCGCGCACGTCCGGCAACGCGCGTCCGACGATCACGGACATCGCGTAGTTGATGTACGAGTTCTGCATCTCCTGCTGGATCTCGACCGGCTCGATGCGGTCGTGGTCCGGCGGCAGAGTCGTCTCGCTCACTGTTCTCTTTCCTTCTCGCCAGAAACGCCAGGGTGCCTAAGAAGCGGGACCGGACTCAGATGTCCAGGAACTTGATGCTCTTGGCGTTGCGGGTGATGAACGAGCGGCGTGCTTCGACGTCCTCGCCCATGAGCACGCTGAACAGCTCGTCGGCGGTGGCCGCGTCGTCCATGGTGACCTGGCGCAGGATCCGGTTGGCCGGGTCCATCGTGGTCTCCCACAGCTCCTCGGCGTTCATCTCGCCGAGACCCTTGTACCGCTGGATGTTGTCGTCCTTGCCGAGCCTCTTGCCGCCCTCGAGACCGGCCTTGATCACGGCGTCGCGCTCGCGGTCGGAGTAGACGTACTCCGGCTCGGTGCGCTGCCACTTGATCTTGTAAAGCGGCGGCTGCGCGAGGTAGACGTGGTTGTGCTCGATGAGCGGCTGCATGAAGCGGAACAGCAGCGTCAGCAACAGGGTGCGGATGTGCTGGCCGTCGACGTCGGCGTCGGCCATCAGCACGATCTTGTGGTAGCGCAGCTTGGTCAGGTCGAACTCGTCGTGGATGCCGGTGCCGAGCGCCGTGATCAGCGACTGGACCTCGGTGTTCTTGAGAACGCGGTCGATGCGCGCCTTCTCCACGTTGATGATCTTGCCGCGGATCGGGAGGATGGCCTGGTACATGGAGTCCCGGCCCTCTTTGGCTGATCCACCGGCGGAGTCACCCTCGACGATGTAGAGCTCGCAACGCTCCGGCTCGGTCGAGCGGCAGTCCTTCAACTTGCCCGGCAGGCCGCCGATGTCCAAGGCACCCTTGCGGCGCACCAGTTCGCGGGCCTTGCGGGCGGCGATGCGGGCCTGCGCCGACGACACCGACTTGGTGACGATCGTCTTGGCCTCGTTGGGGTGGCGCTCGAACCAGTCGGCCAGGTGCTCGTTCGTCGACTTCTGCACGAACGACTTGGCCTCGCTGTTGCCCAGCTTGGTCTTCGTCTGGCCCTCGAACTGGGGCTCCTTCAACTTCACCGAGATGATCGCCGCGAGACCCTCGCGGATGTCGTCACCGGTGAGGTTGGTGTCCTTCTCCTTGAGCAGCTTCTTCTCGCGCGCGTACTCGTTGACGACTCGCGTCAGCGCCGCGCGGAAGCCCTCCTCGTGGGTGCCGCCCTCGTGCGTGTTGATCGTGTTCGCGAACGTGTAGACCGACGCGGTGTAGCCGGTGTTCCACTGCATCGCGACCTCGACCTGGAGGTCCTCCCCCTGCGCCTCGAAGCCGATCACCTTCTGGTGCACGGCCTCGCGCGTGTGGTTGATGTGGCGGACGAAGTCCTCCAGACCACCGGGGTAGTGGAACGTGCGCTCCTTCACCGCGGCCTTGTGGCCTTCGGCGTCGGCTTCCTCGTCCTCCGGCGAGACCCGCTCGTCGCGCAGGATGATCGTGATCCCCTTGTTGAGGAACGCCATCTCCTGCAGCCGGCGTGCGATCGTCTCGACGTTGTACGTCGTGGTCTCGAAGATCTCCGGGTCTGCCCAGAACGTGACGGTGGTGCCGGTCTCCGTCGTCGGCTCGCCCTTGCGCAGCTCGTGCGCGGGCTTCGACGCCTCGTACCGCTGGTTCCAGACGTGACCGGCGTTCTTGATCTCCAGGTCGACGGCGGTCGACAGCGCGTTCACCACGGAGATGCCGACGCCGTGCAGGCCGCCGGACACCGCGTAGGAGTCGCTGTCGAACTTGCCGCCCGCGTGCAGCTTGGTCATGACGACCTCGACGGTCGGGACGCCCTCGACCGGGTGGATGCCCGTCGGGATGCCGCGGCCGTCGTCGATCACCCGGACACCGCCGTTGGCCAGCAGGGTCACGTCGACCGTCGTCGCGTAGCCCGCCATCGCCTCGTCGACGGAGTTGTCCACAACCTCCTGGACCAGGTGGTGCAGACCGCGTTCACCGGTGGAGCCGATGTACATGCCCGGCCTCTTGCGCACTGCCTCAAGGCCTTCGAGGACGGTGATCGAGGACGCGTCGTACTGGTTCTTCTGAGCTGACACGGGCCTGGAGTCTCCTCGCTGATGCGGGCAGGACCCGCACGATGTTCCCCGACTACTGGGATTGGGGTTGAAGCTCTCCCGTTGATTCTACCGGGGCACCCCGACAGAACGGGGTCAAGGACACCTTTGAATCGGTCACAGAGCGCCTCAAGCGGCGCAGGACGGGTCAGGACGGCTGAAACGGGGGTTTAAATCCGCAGGTGAACGCTCATTGAGCCACAGAACGGCCGCAGAGCGCCTCGCGCGACCTCACCCGTAGGTGTCACGCGGACCGCGCCCAGGCGCGTGCCTGGGGCCGTGTCGCCAGCTCGGAGCGTCCGGTCCCTTGATCTTGAGCCTTTTGACGACGCCGTTGCCCACACCCGCGGCGATCCGCTTGATCAGCTCTCGCTGCAGAAGGCGCAGCTGAGTGGCCCACGCCGTCGACGACGCCTGGACCGTCAGTTCCCCGTCACTGAGCGCGATCGGTTTCGCGTGCTCGGCGACGTCCTCACCTACTAATTTTGCCCAACGACCGAAGACCTGGCCACCCTGCAGTTGCTCCACCCAGCCGCGGTCCGCCGCGATCCTGGACGCGATCCGGCCGAGCGGCTGGGGGTCGCGGTCGTCGGGTCCCGGACCCGACCAACGGCGGCGGCGACGCTGGACCGGACGGCCCTTCGCCTTGCTCCCCGGCACCCGTCCGCGGGCCTTCGCGGCCGCTTTCGCCGCCTCCAGAGCTGCCCGCGCGAGGTCCGAACCCTTCAGTGGCTCACCCTCAGGTGTGAATGAACCTGTGGACAAGTCCGGATTTGTGACGGAGTTATCCACACCATCCACAGACTTGTCCCCAGATGTGTGGGCGGACACACCCGATCGAGCTACATGTGGGGGCTTCGAACCCCCAGAGTCAGCCTCCGAGTCAGACACGCCGCACCTCCCCGCCGTGGACCTCGAACCGGGCACCGCTCAGCTCGTCCGGAACGTCCTCCGCCACCGCCGCGGTGATCAGCACCTGCTCGGCGGCGGCCGCCACCTTGGCCAGTTGCTGACGCCGGCCGCGGTCCAGTTCCGCGAACACATCGTCCAGCACGAGCACCGGTTCGATGCCGTCGACACGCATCAGCTCGTACCCTCCGAGCCGCAGTGCGAGCGCGAACGACCATGACTCTCCGTGACTGGCGTAGCCCTTCGCGGGGAGTTCGCCGAGCGTCAGGTCGAGGTCGTCCCGGTGGGGACCGACGAGACACACGCCGCGTTCGATCTCCTGCTTGCGCACCCGGTCGAGCTCGGCCAGCAGCAGGTCCTCGATGCTCTCCCTGTCTTCCGGCAGGTCGCCGACGCTCGAGCGGTACGAGATGAGCGCCGGACGCGACTCCGGAGCGACCTCCGCGTACGCCGAGGTCACGTGGTCCGCCATGTCGCGGACCAGCTTCAACCGCGCGGCCAGCAGCTCCGCGCCGTGCTTGGCGAGATGCCCGTCCCAGACGTCGAGCGTCGAGAGGTCCGCCGACCGTGAATGCTTCACCGTCTTCAGCAACGCGCTGCGCTGCTTGAGGACACGGTCGTAGTCGCTGCGAACTCCCGCATAACGCGGTGCGCGCAGCACGAGCATCTCGTCGAGGAACCTGCGTCGGTCGCTCGGATCGCCCCTCACGAGAGAGAGGTCCTCCGGTGCGAACAACACGGTCCGCAGAATCCCGAGCACGTCACGCGGACGTGGCACCGGACCCCGGTTGATCCGCGCCCGGTTCGACTTGCCGGCCGTGATCTCCAGTTCCACGAGCAGCTCGCGGTCCTCGTTGACCACGGCCGCCCGCACCACGGCGCGCTGGGCGCCGTGCCGGATCAGCGGCGCGTCGCTGGACACGCGGTGCGAACCCAGCGTCGCCACGTACCCGATCGCCTCGACCAGGTTCGTCTTGCCCTGGCCGTTGCGGCCGACGAGCACCGACGCGCCGGGGTCGAGCTCCAGGTCAGCGAGCGTCCACGACCGGAAGTCGCTGACCTGGAGGTGTCTGACGTGCACTTATGCCTTCTGGACCGCGTGGCCGCCGAACTGGTTGCGCAGTGCGGCGACGGCACGCATCGCGGGCGAGTCGTCCTGCCGCGACTGGAACCGCGCGAAGAGCGCCGCGGAGATCACCGGGAGCGGTACCGCGTTGTTGATGCCCTCCTCGACGGTCCACCGGCCCTCGCCCGAGTCCTCGACGTACCCGCGCAGGTCGTCGAGCTCCGGGTCGGACTCCAGCGCGCGCACCAGCAGGTCGAGCAACCACGACCGCACCACGGTTCCCCGCTGCCAGGCCGAGATGACCGCCGGCACGTTGTCCACGACGTCGGTCTTGTCGAGGAGCTCGAAGCCCTCGGCGTACGCCTGCATCAGGCCGTACTCGATGCCGTTGTGGACCATCTTCGAGTAGTGACCGGCGCCGACCTTGCCCGCGTGCGCGAAGCCTTCCTCGCGCGGGCCTTCCGGGCGGAGCGCGTCGAAGATGGGCATCGCCTGCTCGACGTGCGCGGCGTCGCCGCCGACCATCAGCGCGTAGCCGTTGTCGAGGCCCCACACGCCACCGGACACGCCGGCGTCGACGTAGCCGATCTCCTTCTCCGCCAACAGGTCCGCGTGGATGCGGTCGTCGGTGAACTTAGAGTTGCCGCCGTCGACGACGAGGTCGCCGGGCGAGAGCAGCTCGGACAGCTCCTTCACCGTGTTACGGGTGATGTCGCCGGCGGGCACCATGACCCACACCACGCGCGGTGCTTCGAGCTTGGACACCATGTCCGCCAACGATTCCGAGTCGCTGACCGCCGGGTTGCGGTCGTAGCCGATCACCTCGTGACCGGCCCGGCGCACCCGCTCGCGCATGTTGAAACCCATCTTGCCGAGGCCGACGAGTCCGAGCTGCACGGTGTTCTCCCCTACTACGTTTCTGTTACCCGGTAAGGGTTTCTCAGCCGGGAAGGCGAACGGGCATGAGCAGGTACAGATAGCCCGGCGCCACGTTCCCATCCTCGTCCACCGGCTTCAGCAATGCCGGGCGGCTGGGTGTGGTGAAGGACAAGTGGACTTTCTGCGTGCGGACGGCTCCGAGGCCGTCGAGCAGGTAGCCCGGGTTGAACGCGATGGTGACGGCCTCGCCGGTGTACTCGACCGGAAGTTCTTCTTCCGCAGAGCCTTCGTCGTCGCCACCGGCCGAGAGACGCAGGCCACCGTCGACGAACTCGAGGCGCACCTGCGTGCCGCGCTCGGCGACGAGGGACACGCGCTTGATCGCCTGCTGCAGCGCGTCGATGTCCATGATCGCCGCGGCGCTGTGCTCGGAGGGCAACAACTGGCGGTACTTCGGGAAGTCCGCGTCGAGCAGGCGGGTCGTTGTGCGCTTGCCGGAACCGGAGAGACCGAGCAGTCCGTCGTTGGCGGCGAGCGACATCTCGACCTTGCCACCGGACGAGCCGAGCGTCTTGGCCGCGTCGCCGAGCGTGCGGGCCGGGACGAGGACGGCGACCTCGCCGAGGGAAGCGTCGGGCTCCCACGGGAACTCGCGCATCGCGAGGCGGAAGCGGTCGGTGGCGACGAGCGTCAGCTTGCCGTCGCCGATCTCGACGCGGACGCCGGTCAGCATCGGGAGCGTGTCGTCCTTGCCGGCCGCGACGGCGACCTGGCTGACGGCCTCGCCGAAGATCTCGCCGGGGAGCTCACCGATCAACTGCGGCATGGACGGGAGCGCGGGGTAGTCCTCGACCGGCATCGTCGGGAGGCTGAACCTGGCGCTGCCACAGCTGATCATCATGCGAGAGCCGTCGACGGCGATCTCGACGGGGTGGTTCGGGAGCGCCTTGGTGATGTCGGCCAGAAGGCGCCCGGAGACCAGAGCGCGGCCCCCGTCGGCGATCGTCGCGGGAACGCCGACCTGAGCCGAGACCTCGTAGTCGAACCCGGAGACCGTCAGCGACTCGTCCGACTCCGCGTCGAGCAGCACGCCGCCCAGCACGGGAACCGGCGGACGGGACGGAAGGCTGCGAGCGACCCAGGCGACAGCGTCGGCCAGGCCGTCGCGTTCGACGCGGATCTTCATGAGGCGTCCTTTCCTCGACAGTCGACAAGCCCAACCACGACAACGTGCCAGTGGGGGTTAGGGAGCCTCGACCCTCGGCTGCCCGAGGTGCGGAGCAACCACGTTAGAGCGTCCTGGCCCTTCCCGTCACTTCGGGGTTCGGGCACCGATCCCCGGGAACCATCCACGCTGTTTTGCTTTTGAAGATCTTCCTTGAAGAGATCCAACAGCAGTAACAGTAAGGGTTGTGGATTGTGGGGACAGGTCTTAAACACGCAGGTCAAGGTGTCACCCACCATGTGGACTAAGGGGGGATGGCACCCGGGGACAGATCGGCGCACCCGGGGACAGCCAGTTGTGCACAGCTCTCGATCCACAGATCGTCCACAGTTGTCCCCGGGTGCGTCCCCGGGTGCGGGCCAGTTGTACCCGGGTGTTCAACAGGCTTCCGTGGCCAGATCGTGGCCGGGGCCACAGACTTTTCCAGTTGTCCCCACCCCTTCGAGTGCAGGGGGTGAACAGAAAGCCTCGCCGCGTGGCCGATCGAGCCTCGTTCACCCGGGTTCGTGCGGCGCGTGTGGTGGTGGTTGGGCGCGCACGTACTGATGCAGTCCCATAGGTACGGCCAAGTCATGCCGAGGTGGTGGCCGGTCGGGACGTGGTCACGTCCCCGGGTGCTCGCCGTCGGGCCGCGCCGCCGTCCCCGGGTGGCGGTCGCCGGGCCGTGCCGCCGCCGTCGGACGGCCGGTGCCGACCGCGACGTCTCCCCGGGTGTTCGCCGTCGCGTCGCCCGGTCGCGTCCTGCGGGTCGGCCGGCTCCGTTCGCCGTCCCCGGGTGCGGACGAAAAAGGGGCCCTCCGCGGTGGAGGACCCCTTCGTGGCTACCCGGGTGGATCAGGGAGCGTGGCGAGCGCGCTGCTTGATCCGCGACGTCAGTTCCTGGACCTGGTCGTAGATCCGCCGGCGCTCCGCCATCTCCTTGCGGATCTTCTTGTCCGCGTGCATGACGGTCGTGTGGTCGCGGCCGCCGAACGTCTGGCCGATCTTCGGCAGCGACAGGTCGGTCAGCTCGCGGCACAGGTACATGGAGATCTGCCGCGCCTGGGCGAGCGCCTTCGTCTTGCCGGGGCCGCACAGGTCGTCGATCGAGACGCCGAAGAACTCCGCGGTGACCGCCATGATCGTCGGAGCGGTGATCTCCGGCGCGTGCGAGTCGGGGATCAGGTCGCGCAGGACGATCTCGGCGAGCTGGATGTCGACCGGCTGGCGGTTGAGCGACGCGAACGCCGTGACGCGGATGAGCGCGCCTTCGAGCTCGCGGATGTTGCGCTCTATGCGGGAGGCGATGAACTCCAGCACGTCGGCCGGAGCCGCGAGCCGGTCCTGGGCCGCCTTCTTGCGGAGGATCGCGATCCGCGTCTCCAGCTCGGGCGGCTGGATGTCCGTGATCAGGCCCCACTCGAACCGCGTGCGCAGGCGGTCTTCCAGCGTCTCCAGCCTCTTGGGCGGCCGGTCGCTCGACACCACGATCTGCTTGTTCGTGTTGTGGAGCGTGTTGAACGTGTGGAAGAACTCCTCCTGCGTACCTTCCTTGCCCTCCAGGAACTGGATGTCGTCGACGAGAAGAACGTCGATGTCCCGGTAGCGGCGCTGGAAGGCGACCTTGCGGTCGTCGCGCAGCGAGTTGATGAAGTCGTTGGTGAACTCCTCGGTCGACACGTACCGCACGCGCATGCCGGGGAACAGGCGCTGGGCGTAGTGCCCGACGGCGTGCAGCAGGTGCGTCTTGCCGAGGCCGCTCTCACCCCAGATGAAGAGCGGGTTGTACGCGCGGGCCGGAGCCTCGGCCACCGCGACGGCCGCGGCGTGCGCGAACCGGTTCGAGGCGCCGATGACGAACGTGTCGAAGTTGTACTTCTCGTTCAGGCGCGTCTGCGACGGCGACGGGTTCGCGGGCCGCGTGTACGGCAGGTTCGCGTTCGGCGTCACGGCGCCCGCCGTGCTGGCGGCGTTGTACGTGGGCCAGATCTCGGAGACGGCGGCGAGCGCGTCGCCGGCCTCGTCCACCTCTTCTTCAGCGCCGTCCGCGGTCGTCCCCTGCGGGTCGTCCGTGATCACGGAGCCGGGCGTGTCGCCGTTCGGGATCACCGGCATGACCGGTGCGACGGGCTGGATGACCTGCTGCTGGATCGCCTGCACGGAGATCGGCGTGGTCGGCGGGCTCACGACGGGACTCACCGGTTCCGGCGAGTCGACCTTCACCGCGAGCGAGACGGACCGGCCGAGCCTGCGGGACAGCGCGTCGGTGATCGGGTCGCGCAACGCGCGTTCGATCGCTTCCTTCGCGAAGTCGCTCGGAGCAGCGAGCAGTGCCGTTCCATCCAGCAAACCGATCGGACGGGTGACCCTCATCCACGCGCGTTGCTGAGGGGACAGGTGGCTGGTCGCCAACTCCTGCACCACCTCGGCCCACACGAGACCAAGATCGACCTGCTGGTTCGACACCTCCGCGCTCCCCTCCCCTCCGCCGGAGCCCAAGACTCCACATGTGGACACGGAGAATAGAGGTATCCACAGAGTTATCCACAACTGTGCACTAAAAGGTGCGTTGTGTTGCCGGTGTGATGGCGGCTCCCACGCCTGCCCGGCAGCGCGAAGGGAGAACGGTAACAAGGTGCGGCACGCCTCACAAGACGTGGTCTGGGGCACCCCGATTTGGTCCCGGCACCCGGGCGTGCGTACCCTCAGAGGAGTCTCCCGCTTGCGACGGGCGCCTTTCGCGCGCCTACGTCCACTGCCGTCGGGGACAACCACTAAGGCTTTGTCAGCAGTGAAGCACCGGGAGACCGACCGTGAGCAAGGGTAAGCGCACCTTCCAGCCCAACAACCGTCGCCGCGCGAAGACGCACGGCTTCCGGCTGCGCATGCGGACCCGTGCCGGCCGCGCCATTCTGGCCGCGCGCCGCAGCAAGGGCCGTGCCACTCTGTCCGCCTGACAGCGGCTGGTAAGCGCAGCGTCGTCGTGCTCCCACCGGCCGCCCGGCTCACCCGCAGCCAGGACTTCGGCCTGGTGGTCCGCCGAGGCCGCCGCGCCGGACGACCCCGGTTGGTCGTCCACGTCTTGAAGCCCGACGTGCCCACCTTGGATTCGTCCAAGGTGGGCTTCGTCGTGAGCAAGGCAGTTGGCAACTCGGTGGTCCGCCACCGCGTGTACCGCCGCCTGCGTCACGTCGTGCGCCCGTCCTTGGCAGAGATGCCGCCGGGAACTCTCGTCGTGGTGCGCGCGTTGGCACCAGCAGCCGAAGCGACGAGCTCGGAGCTCGCCGCTGACTTCTCTTCTGCTCTGCGCAAGGTGCTGCGATGACCACGTTGCCCGCGAAGGTCGCGCTGCTGCCGGTGCACTTCTACCGGAAGTTCATCTCGCCGCTGCTGCCGCCGACCTGTCGCTTCTACCCGAGCTGCAGCGCGTACGCGGTGGAGGCGTTGACAGTCCACGGTGCGCTGCGAGGAACCTGGCTGACCATCCGCCGGTTGCTGCGCTGCGGACCCTGGCACCCTGGAGGCCTGGACCCCGTTCCGCCGAGGCGGCAGGTCCCCGACGTATCCACCGAGGAGTAGCTCCCGTGCTCAACTTCATCTACTACCCGGTGTCCTTCATCTTGTGGTGTTGGCACTGGGTGTTCGGCAAGGTCTTCGGTGAAGCGAGCGGGTTCGCCTGGGCGCTGGCCGTGATCTTCCTGGTCTTCACCCTCCGCGCCATCCTCTTCAAGCCGTTCGTCGGCCAGGTGCGCTCCATGCGGCGAATGCAGGAGTTCGCCCCGGAGATGCAGAAGATCAAGAAGAAGTTCCCGAACGACCGCCAGCGCCAGGCTCAGGAGATGCAGAAGCTGCAGTCCGAGCACGGCGTCAACCCGCTCGGCGGCTGCCTGCCGATGCTGGTGCAGATCCCGGTGTTCATCGGTCTGTTCCACGTGCTGCGGTCGTTCAAGCCCGGCTGGGGCGAGGTCTACTTCTTCGACAAGCAGGGCGTCGACTCGTTCGTCAACGCCAAGCTCTTCGGCACGAACCTCTCGACGTTCATCACGATGCCGGCTGACCAGCTCCAGCAGTACGGCACCGAGCGCCTGAACGTCATCCTGCTGTCGGTGCCGCTGATGATCGTGGCGTCCATCGCGACCCACTTCACGGCCCGTCACTCGGTGGCCCGCCAGAACCAGGCCGCGCTGGACAACCCCCAGACCGCCATCATGAACAAGCTGACGCTCTGGATCTTCCCCCTGGGCGTCCTCGCCGGCGGCTTCTTCTTCCCCGTCGCCATCCTCCTCTACTGGCTGTCCAACAACGCGTGGACGCTCGGCCAGCAGCACTTCGTCTACAAGCGCATCGACGCCGAGGAAGAAGAGAAGAAGGCCACGGTCGTAGAAACCCGCCAGGCCCTCGCCCCCAAGCCGGGCGCCAAGCCAGTCAACCCGAAGAAGCCCGCCCCCGGCGCCAAGCCGGCCAACGGTGCGAAGCGCATGCCGACCGCAGGCCCCACCGGCCCCGCGAAGTCCGCGCCTTCCTCTTCTTCTTCGGACACCGCCGCCACCAACGGCAACACCGAGATCCCCGGCCTGACCCCAGGCCGATCCACCAGCAAGAAGCCGGGCAGCAAGAAGCGCCGCTGATTTCGGGCGCAGCCCGGAGAGGAGAAATCGTGTCGGAGACCTTGCAGGCGACCGACGACGTCGAGGCGTCGTCGGAGGCCTCGGCCGAGACCACGGCAGAGCCGCAGTCGCAGAGCAAGACCGAAGACCTGCTCGTCCAGGAAGGCGACATCGCAGGCGACTACCTGGAGCGCCTGCTCGACCTGCTCGACTACGACGGCGACATCGACCTCGACGTCGAGAGCGGCCGAGCCATCGTCAGCATCGACGGCGGCGAAGACCTCGCCAAGCTGGTGGGCCCCCGAGGCAACGTCCTCGAGTCCCTCCAGGAACTCACCCGCCTGGCAGTCCAGCAGGAAACGGGAGTCCGCTCCCGCCTCATGCTCGACATCGCCCAGTGGCGAGCAGGCCGCCGAGCAGAACTGGCGGAGATGGGCCGCACCACCGCGGAGAAGGTGGCGGCCTCGGGCGAACGAGCCCGCCTCCACCCGATGACCCCCTTCGAGCGCAAGGTCGTCCACGACGCCGTCGCCTCGGTGGCGGGCGTGCACAGCGAGAGCGAAGGCGAAGAGCCGCAGCGCCGGGTAATCATCTTCCCGAAGCCCTAACGCCCGAGCCACAGAACGGCCCCCGGTTCCAGTCGGAACCGGGGGCCGTTCTGCTGTTCGGGGCGCGGGGCGAGAGGGCAGAACACGGGAGGGTCGAAGAGCGGCGGGAGGTGAAGAGGGCGGGACGTGGGAGGGGCGAAGGGTGAGAGGTGAAGGGCGCGGGCGGCGGGCCGACGCGGCGAGCGCGGGCAGGAGGGATAGCGGGGCCGGAGGGATAGCGGGGCCGGAGGGATGGCGGGGCCGGAGGGATGGCGGGGCGAGCGAGGTACAGCGGGAAGGAACCAGGGCGAGAGGCGAGGTGGGCAGGCGGCGCGCGTGGGTGAAGCGGGCGGGACGTGACGACGGTGCGGCGTGGTGAGGACACGGCGCCAGCCGCAGTCGTCAACGCAAGCCGACCACGCACGCAGGCCAGGCGCGAGCTCTCAACCGGACAGCCGTCAACGCAAAGCCAGCCACCTATGGGACCTGGCACGCGATGCCGCAGGCGAGCCCGAACGGGCCAATGCCCGCCACAGAGCCGGTTCCACCGCTCAAGGCGATTGGGGCTTTACCTTGAGGGGGCGGGATGCCAACCTGTCCGGTCCGGCCGGGGCGCTTTCAACCCCGGCTTTTGAAGGCCGCGAACGCATCCCGCCAGAGGCTCAAGGTCAAGCCCCAATCGCACACCCCAGGTCTTTCGTCGAGACCCAACCCGACCACCCTCGCAACGGAAGACGAACTGTGGGACGCGACCAGAGCACCGGTCATGTTCCACGTGAAACCCACCAGTCGCGAAGCCACTCCACCTGCTCCCCCGTATCAGGCGTCACCGACCAAAGGCACAGTCCGATCGGGAATCGGGAAGCACACGTACTGGATCCCGGCGGCAACCACCACCCGCCCCTCCTCCAGCAGATCGCACTCAACCCGCTCCGAGTCAGTCTGAGCAGACACGAGCACATCAACCCCAGCAGAACGGAGAGCGCGAATCTTGCCGACGAGAAGTGACCCACCCGCGGGATGAGCCATCGTCGACACCACCCCAGGACCGGGATGAGCGACGGTGTAGAGCCGAGGCAGCAACTTTCCCCCAAGTTTCACGTGAAACCGCGCTCAGGATTTGGCACGGCACACGGTCGATCCGTCATGATGGTGGTCTGGCATTCGCCAGCTTTTCCACCGGCCGCTAGGACACTGCCGCCGCGTGGTTTCACGTGAAACGCGGACGGAGAACATGGCCGGGGATCTGCCGGGCGGCGCGAAGGTCGTCTTTGGTGAGCACGTTGAGCGCGCCGCTGAGTTTGTCAGGCTGCTGGAGGACCATGGGGTTGAGCGTGGGCTCATCGGTCCTCGGGAGGTCGAGAAGATCTGGGATCGGCACGTGCTCAACTCGGCGGTGATCGAGGAGCTGTTCCGTCCCAACGAGCGCGTGGTGGACGTGGGCTCGGGTGCGGGACTGCCTGGGGTGCCGCTCGCCATCGCGCGGCCCGATCTGCGGATCACGCTTCTTGAGCCGATGGCGCGTCGTATCGCGTGGCTTGAAGAGGTGAAGGAACGGCTCGCGCTCGACAACGTGACGGTGCTTCGCGGCAGGGCCGAGGAGGGGCCGATTCGTAAGCAGCTCCTCAACTGCGATGCGGTCACGGCGAGGGCCGTGGCGCCGTTGGAGAAGTTGGCGCGGTGGTGCCTGCCCCTGCTGAAGGGCGGCGGGCGGATGGTGGCGCTCAAGGGCGAGCGCGCTGAGGAAGAGCTGGAACGCGACGGCGCTGCGGTGGCCAAGGCTGGGGGCGCCAATGCCGAGGTTGTCGTCGTCGGAGCTGACGTACTTGAGGTGCCTACGACGGTGCTCATCATCGAGCGCCAGACGAGGAGGGATCGGTGAGCGTGTACCCGGAGTTTCAGGCCGCGGATGCTGCCGGCAACGCAGCCGGCGCGGCTCGGGCTGCCGATGTTCCACGTGAAACGACGACCTCCAAACCCAAAGCCAAGCCGACCAACAACGGAGATGACAGCGCCGTGGTGTGGACCCCGATTGCAGAAGAGGCGGCTCGTGCGGCAAGTGTGCTGCACCCCGACGAGTCGCTGCTCCCCCGCCCGACTCATCGCCGGGTGATCACCGTCGCCAACCAGAAGGGTGGCGTCGGCAAGACGACGAGCACGGTGAACCTCGCCGCGGCGCTCGCCATCCACGGGCTCAAGACGCTCGTGATCGACCTCGACCCGCAGGGCAACGCCAGCACGGCGCTCTCCGTCGAGCACCGCTCCGGCACGCCGTCCGTCTACGAGGTGCTCATCGGCGAGATCTCCATCGCCGAGGCGGCTCAGGTCAGCCCGACGTCCCCGAACCTCTACTGCGTGCCCGCGACGATCGACCTCGCCGGCGCCGAGATCGAACTCGTCTCGATGGTGGCGCGCGAGTCGCGACTCAAGGAAGCGCTGAGCCCGGAAGCACTCGACCAGTTGCAGCCCGACTACGTGTTCATCGACTGCCCGCCGAGCCTCGGC
Source organism: Lentzea sp. NPDC058450 (assembly GCF_042721395.1). NCBI lineage: Bacteria > Bacillati > Actinomycetota > Actinomycetes > Pseudonocardiales > Pseudonocardiaceae > Lentzea > Lentzea sp. NPDC058450. The sequence goes on along the minus strand of NZ_JBHXLO010000011.1, from coordinate 203,787 downwards.
CTGCTGACGGTCAACGCGATGGTCGCCGCGCAGGAGGTGCTGATCCCGATCCAGTGCGAGTACTACGCGCTGGAGGGTCTGAGCCAGCTGCTGCGCAACATCGAACTCGTGCAGCAGCACCTCAACCCCGACCTCTCGATCTCCACGATCCTCCTCACGATGTACGACGGCCGCACGAAGCTCGCGGACCAGGTGACCAGTGAGGTCCGCGGTCACTTCGGCGACGTCGCCCTCAAGACCGTGATTCCGCGCAGCGTGAAGGTCTCCGAGGCACCAGGATTCGGGCAGACGGTGTTGACGTACGACCCGGGTTCGCGCGGATCGATGAGCTACCTCGACGCCGCGAAGGAGATCGCGATCCGCGGGGCCAAGAGGGAGGGCGCATGACGGAGCAGCGCAAGGGTGGACTCGGGCGCGGCCTGGCCGCACTCATTCCACAGGGGCCGCCGGCCGGCGCGCCCAGCACGATCCGGCCCGCCATGGCCGGCAACGGAGCGACCGCCACCAAGACCCAGCAGCCTGCCGGTGAGGTCGCGGGGGCGGTGTACCGCGAGATCGCGGTCACCGCGATCCGCACGAACGCCAAGCAGCCGCGTCAGGTGTTCGACCAGGATGCGATCGACGAGCTCTCGTTCTCCATCAAGGAGTTCGGGCTCATGCAGCCGATCGTGGTCCGCGAGCTCACCGCGGACACGTTCGAACTCGTAATGGGCGAACGCCGGTGGCGCGCCACGCAGCAGGCCGGGCTCAAGACGATCCCGGCCATCGTCCGGCAGACCGCGGACGACGTCATGCTGCGCGACGCGCTGCTGGAGAACATCCACCGCGTCCAGCTGAACCCGCTCGAAGAGGCGGCGGCCTACCAGCAGCTGCTCGAGGAGTTCGGCGTCACGCACGAGGAGCTCGCCGACCGCATCGGCCGCAGCCGCCCCGTCGTCACGAACACCATCCGGCTGCTGAAGCTCCCCCTCCCCGTCCAACGGCGGGTCGCGGCGGGCGTGCTCAGCGCCGGCCACGCGCGGGCGTTGCTCGGCCTGGACGACCCCGGGACGCAGGAAGACCTCGCGGCACGGATCGTCGCCGAGGGCATGTCGGTCCGCGCGACCGAAGAAGCCGTCACGATCGCCAAGAACGAGAAGCCGAAGAAGGAGAAGGCAGCCCCGCGCAAGCAGATGCACGCGCCCGGTCTGCAGGAGCTCGCCGAGCGCCTCTCCGACAACTTCGACACCCGCGTGAAGGTCGAACTCGGGCAGCGGAAGGGCCGGATCGTCGTCGAATTCGGGTCAGTTGACGATCTTGAACGCATCGTCGGCATGATCAGCCCGAATACGACAATTCGGACATCGGAGTAGGCCCATAGGATCACCCACGGGCCTTATGTCACGGTGACGATGACGCCCCGCATCCGAGAGGATACGGGGCGTCACCTATGTCCGAACGAAAAAGGGCGGCACCGACAACCGTCGGCACCGCCCCAACAACGCGGAAAATCAGCGAGCGACAGCGCGCTCGATCAACCCGGCGTAGATCTCACCCAACGACTGCCCCGCCGCCTCGACCGCCATCGGCAACAAGGACGTCTCCGTCAGCCCCGGCGACACGTTCACTTCGAGGAAGTAGACGGTCCCGTCCGCAGCCACCACCGCGTCGGTCCGCGACACGTCCCGCAACCCGAGCAACCGGTGCGCCGCGACCGCCAGCTCCCCCACCGACTTGGCGGCAGCTGCGTCCAGCCGAGCCGGCGCGTGGAAGTCCGTCAGCCCCGCGGTGTACCGAGCGGTGTAGTCGTACACCCCGCTCTCCGGAACGATCTCCACGGCAGGCAGCGCGTACGGCCCCTCGGGCCCGTCGACCACCGACACCGCCACCTCGACGCCCGAGATGAACTGCTCGGCCAACACGGTGTCCCCGTACGCCAGGCACCCGACCATCGCCGGCGGCAGCTCCGCGGCATCCCGCACGACCTGAGCGCCCAACGCCGACCCACCCTGGTCCGGCTTCAGCATCAGCGGCAGCCCCAGCGTCGAGACCATCGCGTCCAGCACCGGACGAGCACCGAGCTCCCGGAACGTGGCGTGCGGCAGCACGACCCACTCCGGCGTCGCGAGCCCGGCACGCGCCAGCTCCGCCTTCGCGGTCGGCTTGTCCCACGCCCGGCGGCACGCCCGCGAGTCCGTCCCGACGTACGGCACCCCGAACATCTCCAGGATCGCCTGCACGGACCCGTTCTCGCCCTCACCGCCGTGCAACGCCACCACGACGGCATCGGGGCGCGACTCGGTCAGCCGAGTCAGCAACGACGCGTCCGCGTCCCACTCCTCCACCGTCACGCCCACCGACCGCAGGGCAGCCGACAGACGGCGGCCCGACCGGATCGAGACTTCACGTTCGTGGGAGAGCCCACCGGACAGCACAGCGACCATGCGGTCAGCCACAACAAACTCCAAGAATCAGGCGGTGTCAGGCGACGGGGTCTGCGGACCGGACAGCTGACGGCCCGGCGTCGCCCCGAACGTCGCGTGCAGCTGCATCTCTTCCTCGATGACGTTCGCCAGGCGGCGCACGCCCTCGCGGATGCGTTCCGGCGTCGGGTAGCAGTACGAGATCCGCAACTGCCGCGAGCCGAAGCCGTCCGCGTAGAAGCCGGTACCGGACGCGTACGCCACCCGAGCCGTCACGGCACGGGGCAGCATCGCCTTCGTGTCGATCCCCTCCGGGACCGTCACCCAGACGTAGAAGCCGCCATCCGGAATGTTCCACGTGGAACCTTGAGGCATGTGCTGCTCGAGAGCCGAGATCGCGGCATCGCGCCGATCCCGGTACGCCTCGCGGTAGGTCTTGATCTGACCCTTCCAGTCCTGCGTCGACAGGTACCGGGACACGATCATCTGGTTCAGCGTCGGCGGGCACAGCGTGGCCGACTCGGCCGCCAGGACCAGCTTCTCGCGCACGGCGTGCGGCGCCAGCACCCAGCCGACCCGCAGCCCGGCCGCGAACGTCTTCGAGAACGACCCGAGGTACACGACGTTGTCGGGGTCCATGGAGCGCAGAGCGGGGTACGTCTGCCCGTCGAAGCCCAACAGCCCGTACGGGTTGTCCTCCACCACCAGCACGCCGTACGACCGGCAGATCTCCAGGATCTCGGCCCGCCGCGACACCGCCAGCGTCACGCCGGCCGGGTTGTGGAAGTTCGGGATCGTGTAGAGGAACTTCACGCGCTGTCCAGCTCGCTTACAAGCTTCAAGCGCCTCTCGCAGCAACGAAGGCACGAGCCCGTCAGCGTCCATCGCGACGTGCACGACCTGCGCCTGGTAGGCGGTGAACGACCCGAGAGCACCCACGTACGAAGGCCCCTCGGCGATCACCACGTCACCGGGGTCGCAGAAGATCCGGGTGACCATGTCGAGGCCCATCTGCGAGCCCACGGTCACCACCACGTCGTCCGGGTGGCCGTTGATGCCTTCCAACGCCATGACGTCGCAGATCTGCTCGCGCAGCAACGGAACACCGTGCGCCGAGCCGTACTGCAGGGCCACGAGCCCCTCGGACGCCACCAGCTGGCCGATCTCCGCGGACAGCGACTCCAACGGCAGCGCGGCCAGGTGCGGCATGCCGCCGGCCAGCGATACGACCTCTGGCCTGGACGCGACTGCGAAAAGTGCCCGGATCTCCGATGCCGTCATCCCTGCCGTGCGCGCTGCGTAGCGGCGGAGGTGGGGGTCAAGGCTTCTGGGGCCCTGCTTGGCGGGCTGACCGGGCATTGTCATGGGGACTCCTGTATGGGAAATGTCCCGAGCGAGTGTAACCGTCGTCCCGTTCAGGGCACGCGCCTTCCGGGTTCCGTCACATTCGCCTACCCTCGTATGGGTTCACTGTGTGTGCCAAGGGGTGGAGGTCGGGGTGTCGCGACGCGTCGTGGGCGTCACGTTGGACAACCTGGAACATCTGTCCAAGCACAGCAGGACGTGCGTCTTCTGGGAACTTGCTCCTCACCTGCGAGAACAGGCTGAGGAATACGGCGACACCGAGTTCGAGAAGGAAGCCTGGGTCTCCAGCGTCCTGCTCGAATGGGGTTCGTGTGGTCGCCTCATCTACTGCGACGGCATCCCCGCCGGTTCGGTGTTCTACGCACCACCGGCCGCCGTGCCGCGCAGCGCCGCCTTCCCCACCTCCCCGGTGAGCCCGGACGCGGTCCTCATGACGTCGCTGGACGTCCTCCCGGAGTTCCGAGGGGGAGGGCTCGCGCGCGTGCTCGTGCAGGCCGTGGCGAAGGATCTGACGCGTCGTGGCGTGAAGGCCATCGAGGCGTTCGGCGACATGCGCCCGGACGACTCCGAGCCGAGTTGCGTCACGCCGGCGGACTTCCTGACGAGCGTCGGCTTCAAGACCGTGCGCCCGCACCCGCGCTGGCCCCGGTTGCGCATGGAGCTCCGCAGTTCCATCACCTGGAAGGAAGACGTCGAGGCAGCCCTCGAACGCCTCCTCAACAGCGTCACCGTCTCCACCGCGGAACCCAGCTTCCGCCCGGTCTGAGACAGCGAAAAGGCCCCCTCCGCCAACGCGGAGGGGGCCTTTTCGTCAGTCAGAACAGATCAGCTCTTCGACATCTCGTACCGCAGCAGGTCGTTGAACGTGAACGTGCCCGTCGGCTGGTCGTCCTTGCCGAGCAGGTAGAGCCGCTTCACGGCGACGAGGATGCCCTCGGCCACGATGTCGCGGAACCCGGGAGTCGCCAGCCGCGCGCGGTCCTCGGCGTTCGTCAGGTAGCCCACCTCGACGCGGACGGCCGTGCAGCGGGTGAGCCGCAGCAGGTCCCACGACTTGGGGTGCGACCCGCAGTTCGACATCGACGTGCGGGCGGTGACCTCGCGCTGGATGAACCCGGCCAGCGCCTCACCGACAGTCGACGACGTGCCGTTGCCGGTGCCGTAGTGGAACGTCGCCACGCCCTGCGCGTTCGGCGACGAGTTGCCGTCGGCGTGCAGCGACAGGATCAGGTCGGCGCCCGCCTCGTTCGCGAACCGGGCGCGCTCGCCCTCGTCCGGGCAGTTGTCGGGACCGCGCGTGAGCAGGGCCTCCATGCCGGTCGCGGCCATCTTGCCTTCAAGGCGGCGGGCCAGGTCGAGCATCAGATCGGCCTCGGACAGCCCGTCCACGATCACGCCGCGGTCCTGGCCGCCGTGACCGGGGTCGATGACGATCCGCTTGCCGGACAGGCGCGAGCCTGCGCCACGCAGCCGTTCCTGCTCGCGCAGCAGCTGGGGACGGCCACCGCGGACCTTCGGCTGGAGCTGACGCAACGCGCGCACCGTGTCGGGACCGCACATGCCGTCCACGATCAGGCCGTAGTCGCGCTGGAAGTTCCGCAGCGCCTGCTCGGTCTGCTGGCCGAACACGCCGTTCGCGCGCCCGGCGTCGTAGCCGAGCTCCAGCAGGCGTTCCTGCAACGCCAGCACGTCGTCACCGGTCGTCGGCTGCGACATCAGATACGCGAGCGGCCGGTCCCCCAACCGGAACGTCGCGTCGCGCAGCGAACGATAGGTCGCCGGGCCGACGATGCCATCGATGATCAGCCCCCGCTGCTGCTGGAACGCGCGCACTGCGTGCTCGACCTGCTGGTCGAACACCGGCGGCGCCTGTGGGTCGGCCGGCGGAAGCAGTCCGAGCCTGGTCAGGGTCGACCGGATCTCGGCAACATCACTTCCGACGTCCCCGCGGCGGAGCAGCTGCATGCACCCTCGCTCGACTAGGGCGCCGAACCTGGTCGGCGCGTCAGTTGGGAAGTCCTCATTGTGCCCTGCTGCGCTCAGTGATCGATGCAGGGCTACTCACAGTCGTACCGAGATCACCGCCCCGGCACCAAAACGAACGTGACCCGCTCGTCTTATCGATAGACGGGCGGGTCACGTTGCTCGTTGCAAAGGAACTCGTAGCCAATGCAACTTTTTTGTGTCTTAGGCGAGGACGTCCTGCAGGTCGTTCAGCAGCGCGGCCTTGGGCTTCGCGCCGACGATCTGCTTCACCGGGCGGCCGCCCTGGAACAGGATCAGCGTCGGCACGGACATGATCTGGTAGTCGCGGGCGATCGCCTGGTTGGCGTCGATGTCGACCTTGGCGATGGTGATCTTGTCGCCGTGCTCGGCCGCGATCTCCTCCAGCACGGGCGCGACCATCTTGCACGGGCCGCACCAGGTCGCCCAGAAGTCGACCAGCACGGGCTTCTCGCTGGTCAGAACGTCGTCCGCGAACGACTTGTCGGTCACCGTGATGGTGGCGCCTGCCATGTTGCTCTCCCTAAAAGATCTCGCAGAAGGAACTTCAGTTGCTCTTGCCGTAGCCGCCACCGACGGCCTCGGCGGCGATCTCGGCCTGCTCGGTGCCGTGCTCGGCCAGCCACCGTTCCGCGTCGATCGCGGCGCTGCAACCGGAGCCGGCGGCGGTGATCGCCTGGCGGTACTCGTGGTCGACGAGGTCACCGGCGGCGAAGACGCCGTCCAGGTTCGTGTAGGAGGACTTGTCCTTCGTCAGGACGTAGCCCTCCGCGTCCAGGTCGACCTGGCCCTTGACCAGCGCCGAACGCGGGTCGTGGCCGATCGCGAGGAAGAAGCCGGTGACGGGCATCTCGGACTCGGCGCCGGTCTTCGTGTCCTTGATCTTGATGGACGACACGGTGCCGTCCCCCAGCACGTCGGTGACCTGCGTGTTCAGCTGCCACTTGATCTTCTCGTTGGCCCGCGCGCGCTCCAGCATGACCTTCGAGGCGCGGAACTCCTCGCGGCGGTGGATGACCGTCACGGACTTGGCGAAGCGGGTGAGGAACGTCGCCTCCTCCATCGCCGTGTCCCCGCCGCCGACGACCGCGATGTCGTGGTCGCGGAAGAAGAACCCGTCACAGGTCGCACAGGCGGACACACCGCGGCCGAGCAGCTCCTGCTCGCCGGGGATGTCGAGGTACCGGGCCGCGGCGCCCATCGCGAGGATGACGGCCTTGGCCTCGTAGGTGACGCCGTTCGCGACGACCTTCTTGATCTCCCCGGTCAGCTCGACCGAGTCGACGTCCTCGGCACGCAGCTCGGCGCCGAAGCGGGTGGCCTGCTCGCGCATCTGCTCCATGAGCTCGGGGCCCATGATGCCGTCGCGGAAGCCGGGGTAGTTCTCGACCTCGGTCGTCGTCATCAGGGCGCCGCCGTACTGCGACCCCTCGAAGACCAGGGGCTCCAGCTGCGCACGTGCCGCGTAGACCGCAGCGGTGTAACCCGCGGGTCCCGATCCAATGATGATCACGTTGCGCACGCTCACGGCTGATGCAACTCCTCGATCTCGTCGTCTGACTGGCTCAACGGATCGTAGGTGCAGCTAATTCCGTGACTTGAGCGACTACCTCGGTGCGATCAGCTCGTTCGCGAGAACGCCCCCCGGCGCGTCCGGACCGCAGGTCTTGGGGTCGAGCACGACCAGCCTGATCTGGCCGGGTGCGCCACCGGGCAGGATCGCCATGACGGCGTCCTTGCCCTCCAGGTTGATCGGGCTGATGCCGAGCGGCTTGGCCGTGCTGGTGATGCCACCGCCCTGCAGGCACGCGGCCAACCGGTCGGGCGACTCCAGCGGGCCGTAGTTCTGGGCCTTGAGCACCTCGCCGACCGCGGACCCCAGCTCGTTGCGCTGCAGCGACAACGGCGCCGAGGACACGTTCGAGTTCGTGGTGGGGGCGGGCGCGGCGTCACCGGGCGTGTTCGCCTGCTGCCCACCGGGGGCGACGGCGAGCACGATGCCGAACGCGGCCGCGGCGGCCACCAGCACGCCACCGCCGAGGCCTAGCCTGCGGTTGCGGCGCTTGCGCGCGTCGTTCAGCGACACGACCGGGGCGATCCCCGGACGCGCCTCAGCGGCCAGCGCGGCGTCGATCCGCGCGGCCACGTGGTCGGGCATCGGGATGGGGGGAAGCGACTGCAGGTCCTCCAGCGTGGCGTCCAGCGCCCGCAGGATCTCCCGAGCCTCGACATCCGCTTCGACCCTCGGGCGCAGCTGTGCGGCGACCTCAGGGGGCAGCACGCCCGCGTGCAGGTCCGCGATGAGGTCAACCGACCACGGCGGACCCATCGGCACGCGCTCCATGCCGGTCATCGGCCCTCCCACTGACGTTGCTCTTGCACATTCACACCGTCAGCTGGGACGTTCGCATCTGCGATTCGGTTCCTGAGGTGCCCGAGAACTTTGGCGAGCTTGGCGCGACCTCGCGCACACCGGCTCTTGACCGTGCCCTCCGCGATGCCGAGGAGCTTGGCCGTTTCCGCGACCGAGTATCCCTCCACGTCGACGAGCACGATGGGCGCCCTCTGCTCCTCCGGCAGCTCCATCAACGCCTGCTGCACGATCAGGCTGGTCTCGCGGTCGCTCATCGCGTCTCGGGGCGCGACGGGCTCGCCAGGACCGGCCTCGGGCAGAGGCACTGTCGGTCTTGTTTGTCGGCGTCTCATCCGATCGAGGCACGCGTTGACCACGATCCGGTGAAGCCAGGTGGTGACCTGTGACTCCGCGCGGAACGACGAGGCGGCGCGGAAGGCCGAGATGAACGCCTCCTGCAGCGCGTCCGCGGCCTCTTCGGGGTCACGCAGCGTGCGCAACGCCACCGCCCACATCCGGTCGCGGTGCCGTTTGACCAGCTCCGAGAACGCGTAGGGGTCACCTGCGGCGTGGGCCGAGATGAGGTCGGCGTCCGAGCTGGCTGCGGCGGTCACGGGAGGAACCATAGCGAGGGTGATCACAGATCACCCGGACAGGTCTACCCAGCGTGGCTGAGTAGACCTACTCGATTCGCCGCGTTGCCGATCGGCGTCACTGCGCGCGGGTGTAGAGGACCTCTCGGATCTCGCTCTGGTTCTTGCCACCGCCGGTGCTCGCCAGCTGCGTGATCCAGATCAGCACGTGCCCGGTCGGCTCGTGCTCGTTCAGCTGGATCTGCGTCTGCCCGTCGGACAGGTCCGCGACGCCGATGACCTTGGTCTCCTCCAGCGGGGAGTCCAGCGCGGACGCCACCCGGATCTCGACCTTCGTGCCCTTGCTGGGCGAGGTGATCGTGACCGAGGCCAGCTTCACCGGTTCCGCGAACGACGCCATCAGGCCGATGCCGGGCTTGAGCGCCGGGAACGGCTGGAAGTAGTTGTCGGTCCGCCAGAACGTGCCCGCGTTGTTGTCCGCCGCCCGGCTCGCCTGGTTCGCGTTGTCGGGCTGGTTCGTCACGTCGTAGACGCCCAGCGCCGCGGGCTGCACCGGTCCGGCCGGCGCGGGCGGTGGCGCGGTCTGGCCGTTCGAACCGGGCTGGTTGATCACCACGGTCGGGCCGCCGCCCTTGGACGGCTCGTCGCTGAAGAAGCCGACGATCTGCACGCTCAGCCAGACGATCACGGTCAGCGTGGCCACGGCCAGGACCGCGACGCTGATCCACAGCTTCTTCTTCTGCTGCTTGTCCTGCCGCGGCTTCTGCGTCGTCCACACGACCTGGTCGTCGTCATCTTCGCGCGACGACACGGCCGGGATCAGCGACGTCTGGGCCTCTTCTGCCGCGATCTGGTCCAGGACCTGCAGGATTGCCGCCGACGTCCGGATGCCGCCCACGGAGGTGTCCTCCAGCGAACGGACCGCGACGGACGACAGGTCGTGCGGCAGGTACGGGTGCAACGCGTTCGGGGCGACCACGGACCCGTCCGGCCCGGTCGGCGCGATCGGCACGCCCTGCGGACCGTTCGGCAGCGCCCACCGGCCGGTGAGCAGCAGGTACAGGATCGCGCCGAGGCCCTTGACGTCGTCGCGCGCGATCGCGTCCGGCCGCGGACCGGGGAACGCGAGGCGCAGCCGGCCGTCCGAGGTGACCCGGATGCGCTGCGGGTGGTCGGCGCCCAGCACGAGCCCGGCGTGGTGCGCGCCCTCGATGGCGGCGCCCAGCGGTTCGAGCAGGCGGGTCGCGGCGCCCGCCGGCAGCGGGCCCTCCGCGATGAGGTCCATCAGGTCGGTGCCCTGGGTCCACTCGGCGATGACGATGCCGAGGATGCCCTCGTCGGGACGGATGCCGGTGCCGGGCGTCAGCACGTCGATCACCCGCGAGACGCCGGGGTGCGTGAACGACGACGCGTGCATCGCGCGTTCGACCGTTCGGCGGGCACGGGCGGCTGCCTCGTTGTCCGCGAGGTTGCCCACCAGGACCGTCAACGCCACGTCCCGGTTGAGCTGACCGTCCCGCGCGCGCCACAGTTCGGCGTTCGACCGGGCGTCTGCTCCCGACTTGGCGAGCAGCCGGTAGCGGCCGTTGCCGATGACGCCGCCGGGGACCAGGGCGGCGTGGACTCCGCTACTCACGGAAACGAGGGTACGGGACGCCGGTCACGGACTGGAGTCACCGTCGCCGCACCAAACGGTTGATCTTCGCGATGGCCGGCTTCATCTCGGGTACCCGGAACGCCGCCAAAAGGCCGAACGCCAGCGGCAGCCCGATCAACGTCACCAGGATGGTCTCGAACCAAGCGGCGACTCTCACGTCGGAGAAGCTGATCAAGTCCAGGACCAGCATGTTCGCGCCCTTGGCGACCGCGAACGCGACCGCGGACGCCACGACGGTGAGGCACACGGTCCAGATCGTGAACCCGGTGCGCAGCCGACCGAGGCGGATCCGCAGCCACACCTGACCGACGATCGCGCCGAAGACGAAGCTGAGCGACATCGCGAGCGACACGCCGACGGCGAGCTGCTCGGGCTCGGACACCGCGAGGAAGAAGTAGAGCAACCCGATCCGGACCGCCACGATCAACGCCTGGATCAACGTCGGCGTGCGCGCGTCCTTCATCGCGTAGAAGACCCGCAGCTGCAACAACGTGATCGCGTACGGCACCAGGCCGAACGCCGACAGCGAGAGCGCGAGGCCGACCGCGGTACCGCCCTTGACGCCCGAGGCGCCGAACCCGAACGCGGCCAGGCCGATCGCCACACCCGACACCGTCATCAGCACGCTGAACGGCATCAGCAGGATCGTCGACATGCGGTTGCCGAACAGCAGGTCGCGCACGACCGCGTCGTTGTCGTTGTTCGCCGCGGCCCGGCTCATCTTCGGCATCAGCGCGGTCAGCAGCGAGACGCCGAGCACGCCGTAGGGCACCTGGGCGATCAGCCACTGGAAGTTGAACGCCGTCAGGGCGCCGTCGCCGTGGGTCGCGACCTTGGTCAGCACCGTCATGCTGGCGAACCCGAGGCCCACGTAGAGCAGGACCCAGAACGCCAGGTTGCCGAACTCGGCGAGCCGCGCGTCCCAGCCGAACCGCCACTTGAACCGGAAACCGGTCCTGCGCAACGCCGGGAACAGCACCAACGCCTGCACGGCGACACCGAGCGCGGTGCCGAGGCCGAGCACCAGGATGTGGGTGTCGGTCATCGAGACCGGGTTGAGCGTGATCTCGCCGGGGATCAGCCAGTAGACGCCGAGGACCAGCATCACGACGAGGTTGTTCAGCACCGGCGCCCAGGTGGGCAGGCCGAACACGTGCCGGGCGTTCAGCACCGCGCCGATCAGCGCGGTCAGGCCGTAGAACACGATGCCCGGCAGGACCAGGTAGGCGAACGCGGTCACCAGGTCGCGGTTGGCGTTCGGCGAGTCGGCGATGAACAGCGAGGTCAGCAGCGGGGCGCAGGCCACCGCGAGCACCGTGCCGACGCCCAGGATCGCCGTGCCCATGCTGATCAGCCACTGGGCGTACGACTCACCGCCGTCGCCGTCCTCCTTCTCGGCCCTGACCAGCAGCGGAATCGCGACGCTGGTCAGGATGCCGCCGAGGAGCAGTTCGTTGATCATGGTCGGCAGCGTCGAGGCCGCCTGGTAGGAGTCGTTGAGGGTGCTGATGCCGAGTGCCGCGACCAGCAGCACCTTCGACAGCAGACCGGTGACCCGGCTGACGATCGTCGCGATCGCCATCGATCCGCTGGCTCGCGCGACCGATGGTTCCTGCTTCTGCTGCTCTGGCTGGGTGGTCGTGGCTGTCTCGCTCACGCGCTCGACTTCTCCGGTGTGACGTTCTCGATGGATGGCGCTTCGCCGTTCTCGCCGTTGCGAGCACGGACCCGCTTGTAGATCCGACGTCCGGAGAGCAGCACGAGCGCGACGCCGGCGATCATCGTGATGATCACCGTGATCGTGCCGTACGCGGACGACGAGACCTCCAGCTTGACAGTGTCGCCCAGTGGAACGCCCTCGGGCGTCGTCAGCCGGACGTTGACCGGGAACCGGCCCGACCGCAGCACCTCGACCGGTACCCGCACGACGCGTTCGCCGCGGGCGGGAAGCACCTGGTCGGCGAGGTCGAGCTTGCGGATGCCGGGGGTGTCGGCGAGGTTGATCCGCACCGTCACGCGCACGTCGAGCTTGTTCGTGATCGTGACGGGGATCGGGCTGTCGCCGGAGCCGAGCAGGATCGGGCTGTTCGGCTGGGTCACGCCGACCATGCCGGTCAGCGCGTTCAGCTCGCCCTGGCTGGCCTGGGCCGCGGCCTGCGCGCCCTGCTCGTTGCCGCGCCACGCACCCGACATCACCCGCAGCAGCCCGAGCCACAGCGGGTCGGCGAGGTCGGACGGCGACGCGTGCGCGCTGTCCTCCTGCTGCATGGCCGCGACCAGGCCGTTGAGCTCGATGCTCTGGTCCGTCACGGAGTCGGTGATGGCCGGCGAGACCTCGCGCGCCCCGGCCTCGGCCGGGTAGGTGATCTTGGCGGTGGTCGTCTCCGGGGTGGCGGAGGTGAGCTCGGACAGACCGGTCTGCGTCGCGTATCCGCCGTTCAGCAGCTTCTGCGCGGTCGTCAGGAACTCGGTCATCTCCGACATCGGCGCCTGCCACCGGCGCGGCGGCGCGATCAGCACGTTGCGGCCGTCGCCCTGCCAGCCGGCGCGGAACACCAGCACGGCCAGCGCGTTCTGCACGGACACCGGCTGGCTCTCGAACGGCGCGGTCGCCCCGGACAGCGTGCGGGGACGGGACTCGCTGCCCAGCAGCGCGTCCGAGACCATCGAGTCGATCCGGACGGCGGTGACCGGGTTCTTGCCGGCGATGCCCGCGGGCGCGGTGCCCGGAGCGTCGGAGACACCGGTCGGGTCGAGCAGCAACGACTTCGCGCCGGGGTACTTCTTGTCCGGTTGCGGGGTGACCAGCTCGTCGAACGTCGACTGGTCGAGCACGCCGTCCTCGGGCCACACCAGGTCGGGCAGCGGCTGCACGGACAGGACGTCCTGGATGAGCTTCGGGCCGTCGGTCACCGCGAGCGTGCGCATCGTGGCGAGCTTCGCTCTGTTCAACGCCACGAGGTCGGCGTCGGCGTACGGCAGGGCCACGACGCACCGGCCCGTGACGGCGAGCTTGAGCCGGTCGAGCCACAGCTTGGCCTCGGACTTGCCCTTGCCCTCCGCGCCACCGCGCACCTCGTACCCGGTGCTCATGGCCTGCACGGTCCGCAGCAGGTCGGGGTCGATGGCGAGGCACATGGCCGTGCTCATCTGCGAGATCGACTGCTCGTAGGCCTGCAACAGCCCGTACAGCCGGCCGTTGACCGAGAGCGACGTCGCGAGCTCGTCGTCGATCAGCTCGGACTGGCCCTCGTCGCCGAGGCGGACGAGCCGGGGGCGGTCCGCGATGGGCCACAGCACGGTGAGCTTCGCCGGGGCACCCGGCTTGGCCTTGGTCTCGCCGCCGGGCACGCCCAGCACGGGCAGCAGCGTCGAGAGCGCCGCGAGCCGCGCCTGGCCGCCGAAGTCCGGCCTGCCGTTGACGTTCGCGAGGATCGGGTAGATGCCGGGCTGCTCGACCTCGAGCGAGGTCGGCTCGGTACCGCGCAGCGGCACCTCCAGCGTGAAGTCCTTCTGCGCGCCGGGTTCGAGCTCGCCCGCGATCGGGGTGAACTTCGGCTGGACGGCCTCGGCGGCCGCCGGTTCGCGCAACGCCTTGCGCAGGTCGTCCTCGGTGCCGAGGGGCTCACCGCGTTCGAGCCGCAGCACGATGTCGAACACCTTGCGGTCACCGACGTTGACGATCTTGCCGGTGATCTTGACGGTGCCCGGCGAGTCGCTCGTGACGAACCGCGGGGTGAGCTGGTCGATGTCGAGCCGCACGAACTGCGGCTGCGCCGTGCCCGGCTGGGCCGAGAGAGATCTGGTCGCCCACACCTGGGTGGCGGGCGCGGGCATGAACGGCAGCGCGTCGATCTCGTCCGGTTGTGCCTGCTGAGCGCCCGCGGGGGGCGCCGTGATCACCACGAACGCGACCGCGGCGGCTGTGCAGACGAGCTTCCTCAGGCTCACGCCGGCCCCGCCCCGTTGCGGCAGCGGTCGGCGAGCAGTTCGGCTGCTCGACGGACCAGACGGCGTTCGTCGGCATGTGCCAACCGCTCGTCCAGCTCGCCGAGTGGCACCCACGCCACCTCGGTGACCTCCACGTCTTCGTCGGAAAGCTCTCCCCCCGTCGCTTCGAGGAGGAAGTGGTGAACCGTCTTGTGCACCCGGCGGTCGTCCGCGACGAACCAGTAGTCGATCGACCCCAACGGGCGCAGCACCCTGCTATGAATACCGGTCTCCTCGGCGACCTCGCGCACCGCGGTCTGTTCCGCGGTCTCGCCGGCCTCGATGTGACCCTTGGGCAAAGACCACAGCAACCGGCCTCGCCGGTCAAGTCTGCCGATCACCGCGGCCCGTTGCTCGCCGTCGAGCACCAGGCCACCGGCCGACGTCTCGTCGACGGTCTTGAGCCTCCGGCCCCGGCGCCTCTTGCGGCGCCCCGGCTTGGAACCTCCGGAACGTGCGGCTGACGGGGGCATGCAGCCGATCGTACTTACGAAGCTTAAGTACGCTGGTTTCTCGTGTCTCGATCGCTCCAGCAGAATGCGGTGGTGGAAAAGCCCGCCATCACACCTGTCGTCGCCGAACTCGCCGCCCGGTTCGCCGCCGACGGCAAGCGCCTCTACCTCGTGGGTGGAAGTGTGCGCGACGCCGTGCTGGCGCGCCCGACGAACGACTTCGACTTCACCACGGACGCCCGGCCCGCCGAGATCCAGCGCCTGCTGAAGGGCTGGGCGGACGCGCAGTGGGACACCGGCATCGCGTTCGGCACGGTCGGGGCGTCCAAGCACGGCGAGATCATCGAGATCACGACCTTCCGCGCGGACGTCTACGACGGCGTGACCCGCAACCCCGAGGTCACCTTCGGCGACTCGATCGACGGCGACCTGGTCCGGCGCGACTTCACCGTCAACGCGATGGCGTTCGACATCGCGGCCTCCGAGTTCGTCGACCCGACCGGCGGCCTGCAGGCGGCGCGTGAGGGCGTGCTGGACACCCCCGCGACCCCGCAGGAGTCGTTCGGCGACGACCCGCTGCGCATGCTGCGCGCCGCGCGGTTCGTCTCCCAGCTCGGCTTCACGGCGGCGCCGCGGGTGGTCGAGGCGATGCGGTCGATGGCAGCCCAGCTCACCCGCATCACGCCGGAGCGCGTGCAGGTGGAGCTGTCGAAGCTCCTGTGCGGGGCGCACCCCCGCCGCGGCATCGAGCTCATGGTCGAGACCGGTCTGGCGGACATCGTGTTGCCAGAGCTCACGGCCATGAAGCTGGAAATCGACGAACATCATCAGCACAAGGACGTCTTCGACCACTCGCTGGTTGTGCTGGAACAGGCAATTGATGTTGAAGAAGTTGATCAGTCACCCGATCTGGTGCTGAGGATCGCCGCGTTGCTGCACGACATCGGCAAGCCGGCGACCCGGAAGTTCGAGTCCGGCGGCGGCGTTTCGTTCCACCACCACGAGGTCGTGGGCGCGAAGATGGTCCGCAAGCGCTTGCGGGCGTTGCGGTACTCGAAGGAGATCACCGAGGACGTCGCCAAGCTCGTCTACCTGCACCTGCGGTTCCACGGGTACGGCAACGGCGAGTGGACCGACTCGGCCGTGCGCCGGTACGTGACCGACGCCGGTGACCTGCTGACGCGGCTGCACAAGCTCGTCCGTGCGGACTGCACGACCCGCAACAAGCGCAAGGCGAGCTTGCTGCGCCGGACGTACGACTCTCTCGAGGAACGCATCGCGCGCATCGCGGCCGAGGAGGACCTGGCGCGCGTGCGTCCGGACCTCGACGGCAACGAGATCATGAAGCTGCTCGGCCTGCCGCCGGGCCGTGAGGTCGGTGCCGCGTGGAAGTTCCTCAAGGAGCTGCGGCTGGACCGCGGGCCGCTGGAGCGCGACGAGGCGGAGGCGGCGCTACTCGACTGGGCGCGCGAACAGGGGATCACCCCTCCGGCCTAGTTACTCATAGTGAGTGAATGCAATCCCCGCGTGAGCGAAGTGTCAGCGGGGCACGGCACCATGTGAAGTGCGCCAGGGGGGCGCATGGGGGTGGTGCAGATGTCTTCTCAGGGACTTTTCGCAGGTCCGGCGGTATACGACCTGGGTGTCCTGACCGACGACCAACGCGCGGTGCTGCGGTGCATCGCGCGCGGTCACGCCGACCACGAGATCGGGCGCGTGCTCGGTCTCGGGCAGCAGCGGGTGCTCGACGAGGTGGCGGAGATCCTGCGTCGCCTGGATCTACCCGATCGAGTGGCTGCTGTCGTTTTCGCGCACGAGGCCGGAATGCTGCACCTGCCGTTTCCGCGCTGACAACGTGAGGAAGCCGGCCAGGCCGACGAAGTAGAGGGCGGCGGCCGCGAGCATGAGGGCGGGCGCGCGGCCGTTGAGGGGGACGACCATCGCCGTGATGGTCACCGCGGTGACCTGGGCGACGTTGAAGAGCGTGTCGTAGAGGGCGAACACGCGGCCGCGCACCTCGTCGGGGATGTCGTGCTGCACGGCGGTGTCCACGCACAGCTTGACGATCTGACCTGCGAAGATGACGAAGAAGCTGGCCGCGAGGATGGTCGGCAGCGTCATCGGCAGGCCGAGGCCGACCTGGGCGGCGGCGCTCAGCAGCAACGCGCCGCAGATCGTGCGCGTGACACCGAACCTGTCGACGATCCGGTCGGTCAGGATGCCGGCGAGCAGCACACCGGCACCGCCGGCGACCGCGACCTCGCCCAGCCCACCGATGCCCGCTTTCAGGATGCCGACGTCCTCGAGGCTGTAGCGCATCAGCAGCAACGTGATCATCAGGCTGATGCCGAACGCGGCCCGGTGGGCGAGCACGGCGGCGAGCGCGGCCGTGACGCTCGGCGTCCGCCAGGTGGCCTTCGCGCCGTCCAGCAGACCGCGCGCGACGGCCATGAACGCGTTGTTGGGCTCGTCGACCTCGTCCGGCCCGAGCACCCCGGGCTTGAACCTGCTGGCGATGAACGCGCTGGTCAGCAGCCCGATGATGGCGATGCTGGTGGTCCACCCGGACCCGCCGTCCCCGGCGCCGAGGATCGTCCGGAACCCGATCGCGCACGAGGCACCGACCACGGCCATGATCGCGCCGGCCGTCGTGGCCAGCGCGTTCGCCTCGACCAGGTGATCTTCGGGCACGACGTGCGGCAGCGACGCGCTCAGCCCGGCCCCGACGAACCGCCCGATGCCCATGACGATGAGCGCGGACACGTACAACGGCAGATCGCTCAGCCCCGCCCCGACCGCACCGGCCGTGAGCAGCACGAACACCGCACGCGTGATGTTCGCGACGACGATGACCTTCTTGCGGTCCCACCGGTCGAGCAACGCACCGGCGAACGGCCCGATGATCGAGTACGGCAGCAGCAAGACGGCGAACCCGGTCGCGATGGCCAGCGGATCGGCCTGCCGCTCGGGGTTGAAGAGCACGGCCCCGGCGAGCCCGGCCTGGAAGAGCCCGTCACCCCACTGCGAGGCGAGCCGGGTGGCGAGGAGTCTGCGGTAGGCGGGGATGCCGAGGAACCGGCGTGATCCCCAGTGGTGCTTCTCCACCGCAAGCGTTGTCACCGTTGCACTCTATGCGCGAGGTGGTGAAAACCACGAAAGCCGGACCTCACGGTCCGGCTCCCCTGGTGCCGGATGCCAGGTCGCCTCACGGCGCGTTGCACCAAGCGGTTCCAGCCGAACGGTATTCCGCAAGGGCGGTTGTCTGTTGAGCCCGGGGGACACAAAGACATCCGACACCTCAGTCTAACGGGGTGCGGCCCTGAGTTGTTCCGGCGATCACGGGTGATTTCATGGTGACGTGCGTCCCGATGACGAAGTCGAAGTCGAGCCAGGCTCCCTCTTGGTGGCCGCTCCGAGCCTGAACGACCCGAACTTCACACGCACCGTCGTCTACATCATCGACCAACGTCCCGAGGGGACCCTCGGCGTCGTGCTGAACCGACCGTCCGAGGTGGCCGTCCACGACGTACTCCCGCCGTGGGGCGAGCACGTCACCAAGCCGCAGGCCATCCACATCGGCGGCCCGGTGGAGCAGAAGACCGCGCTGTGCCTGGCCGCGCTCAAGCCCGGCACCGACCCGTCGTCCGTCGAAGGCCTCGTCAGCGTGCAGGGCCCGGTGGCGTTGGTGGACCTCGACGCAGACCCGGACGACCTGATGCCGCTGGTGCGCGGCCTGCGGGTGTTCGCGGGGTACAGCGGCTGGGGCGAAGGACAGCTGCAGGGCGAGATCGACCGCGGCGACTGGATCGTCGTCACCGGCCTGGCCGACGACGTGCTGGTGGGCGCGAACGTCGACCTGTGGGGCCGCGTGCTGCGCCGCCAGGGCATGCCGCTGGCGTTGCTCGCGACCTACCCGAAGGACGTCCGCGACAACTGATTCACTGGGGAGTTCGAGCCCCTGCGCTGATTCACGTGAAACGTGGGCACGAAAAAGGCCGAACCACCTCGGTGGCCCGGCCTTGTGCTTCTGGGGAGTTCTAGAGGCCCGCGAGGGGCGAGCACCCGCCGCCACCGCACGCACAGCCACCGCAGCCCTTCGGCTGGACCGGCTCCGGCACCAGCGCGGCGGCCTTGCTGCCCATCACGCCACCGGCGAAGGCGATCACCAGCGCGCCGACCAGCCCGATGATCCCGGCGGTCACCGCCAGGTCCGCCATCACGAACGCCATGGCGCCGGACACGACCGCGACGACACCCGCCGCGACGTTCGGCACGCCGGCGACGCGGTTGGCCAGAGCGAACGTCTCCTCGTCGCGCACGGCGGCGGCGGTGCGCACGCCGACGTAGCGGTTGCGGCGCAGCTTGCCCTGCAGACCCAGCAGACCGACCGCGCCGAGAGCGACGCCGAGCACACCCAGGACGACCGACAGCACGATGTTCACCCCATGAGGGTAAGCCGGGAGCCGAGCTCACCTCGACGTCACCCCGCTCGGATGTGCCTCAGAACACCGCCGGGTGCATCGCGCTTGCCCTGCGCTGATACCGTTGACGACATGAGCACGGCCCGCCTGCTCCTTATCTAGCCGCGACGACCCGTTCGAAAGACGGTCGGCGCGGCCACCCTCCATGCCCTTCTGGGCTGGGGGGTTTCGTCATGTCAGGGGCAGGAACAGACGTGAGAGGGACGCTGAAATGAGTACGGACGCGGCGGAGATTCCCGCCTACCGCTACACCGCCGAGCTGGCGAACCAGATCGAGGAGCGGTGGCAGCGGTACTGGGAGGACCACGGCACCTACCACGCTCCCAACCCCGTCGGCGCGCTCAAGGGCGACGTCCCCGCGGACAAGCTGTTCGTGCAGGACATGTTCCCGTACCCCAGCGGCGCGGGCCTGCACGTCGGGCACCCGCTGGGCTTCATCGGCACGGACGTCTTCGCGCGGTACCACCGCATGAACGGCCGCAACGTGCTGCACACCATGGGTTTCGACGCGTTCGGCCTGCCGGCCGAGCAGTACGCGGTGCAGACGGGCCAGCACCCGCGCAAGACCACCGAGGACAACATCAACACCTACCTGCGCCAGATCCGCAGGCTGGGTCTGGGGCACGACGAGCGCCGTCGCATCTCGACGATCGACCCCGAGTACTACAAGTGGACTCAGTGGATCTTCCTGCAGATCTTCAACTCCTGGTACGACGCGGATGCGCGGAAAGCCCGCCCTATCACCGAGTTGATCTCTCAGTTCGAGTCTGGCGAGCGGGACGTTCCGGGCGGCCAAACGTGGTCTGAGCTGTCTTTTGCCGACCAGCAAAGGATCTTGGGCGATTTCCGCCTGGCCTACATGTCGGAGGCGCCCGTCAACTGGTGTCCCGGACTGGGTACTGTCTTGGCGAACGAAGAGGTCACCGCGGACGGTCGCAGTGAGCGTGGCAACTTCCCCGTGTTCAGGAAATCCCTGCGCCAGTGGATGATGCGCATCACCGCGTACTCGGACCGGCTGATCGACGACCTGGACCGGCTGGACTGGCCGGACAAGGTCAAAGCCATGCAGCGCAACTGGATCGGGCGCTCGCACGGTGCCCGAGTCCGATTTGCGGTGGGAAGCGAGAACATTGAGGTCTTCACGACCCGTCCGGACACGTTGTTCGGCGCGACCTACATGGTCCTGGCACCGGAACACGAGCTGGTGGACCAGATTGCGACGCCCGATCGCGTGGCAGACATCGCCGCGTACCGGCGCGCAGCGTCCCTGAAGTCCGAACTGGACCGTCAGGAGAACAAGGAGAAGACCGGCGTCTTCATCGGGGCGTACGCCACGAACCCGGTGAACGGCAAGGAAATCCCCGTCTACATCGCCGACTACGTCCTGATGGGCTACGGCACCGGCGCGATCATGGCCGTCCCCGGCCAGGACCAGCGCGACTGGGACTTCGCGGTCAAGTTCGACCTGCCGATCATCCGGACCGTCCAGCCGTCCGAAGGCTTCGAGGGCGACGCCTACACCGGCGACGGCCCGGCGGTGAACTCCGGCTTCCTGGACGGCATGGCGATCGACGACGCCAAGAAGACGATCATCGGCTGGCTGGAGGAGCAGGGCGCCGGCCACGGCACCGTCCAGTTCAAGCTGCGCGACTGGCTGTTCAGCCGCCAGCGCTACTGGGGCGAGCCGTTCCCGGTCGTCTACGACGAGCACGGCACCGCCATCGCGCTGCCCGAGTCGATGCTGCCCATCGAACTGCCCGAGGTCGACGACTACTCGCCGCGCACCTTCGACCCGGAGGACGCGAACACCGAGCCGTCCCCGCCGCTGTCGCGCGCCACCGAGTGGACCACGGTCGAACTGGACCTGGGCGACGGCCTGAAGACCTACCGCCGCGACACCAACACCATGCCCAACTGGGCGGGCTCCTGCTGGTACCAGCTGCGCTACGTCGACCCGGTCGAAACCGAGCGCTTCGTCAACCCGGAGAACGAGAAGTACTGGCTGGGCCCGCGCACCGCGGACCACGGCCCCACCGACCCCGGCGGCGTGGACCTGTACATCGGCGGCGTCGAACACGCCGTCCTGCACCTGCTGTACTCCCGCTTCTGGCAGAAGGTCCTGTTCGACCTGGGCCACCTGTCCGGCGACGAGCCGTACCGCCGCCTGTTCAACCAGGGCTACATCCAGGCCTACGCCTACGTGGACCCGCGAGGCGTCTACGTCCCGGCCGACGAGGTCGTCGAACAGGACGGCAAGTTCACCTACAACGGCGAAGAAGTCCGCCGCGAGTACGGCAAAATGGGCAAGAGCCTGAAGAACGTCGTCACCCCGGACGAAATGTGCGAGCGCTACGGCGCAGACACCTTCAGGTTCTACGAAATGTCCATGGGCCCAATGGACGTCTCCCGCCCGTGGGCGACCAAGGACGTAGTAGGCGCCCAACGCTTCATGCAACGCCTGTGGCGCAACCTGGTGAACGAAACCGACGGCTCCCTGCGCGTAACCGACGAAGAGGCCTCGACCGAGGCCCTGCGCCTGCTGCACAAGACAATCGCAGGCGTACACGACGACTACGCCAACCTGCGCTACAACACCGCAGGCGCAAAGCTGATCGAACTGAACAACTACGTCACCAAGCACTACTCCGCAGGCACCCCCCGCCCCCTGGCGGAAGCCCTGGTCCTGATGCTGGCCCCCCAGGCCCCGCACGTGGCCGAGGAACTGTGGTCCAAGCTGGGCAACGAAACCTCCCTGGCCCACGGCCCGTTCCCGGCAGCGGACGAGCAGTACCTGGTAGAGGACACGGTCGAGTACCCGATCCAGGTCAACGGCAAGGTCCGCTCACGAGTGGTCGTGTCGGCCTCCGCAGCCCAGGACGAGATCAAGGCCGCGGCCCTGGCCGAGGAGAAGATCGCCGAACTGGTCGCAGGCGGCGAGCCCCGCAAGGTCATCGTCGTCCCAGGCCGCCTGGTGAACATCGTTCTGTAGCGACAAAAAGCAGAGAGCCGGTGCCGCCCGCAAGAAGGGGCGGCACCGGCTCTCTGCTTTACGCGAAGCCGAAGGCGAGCCCGAACGAGCGCGCGAACTGCAATGGCGCAGCCGAGCCACCTGGCCCCCAACGCAATGCCGAAGGCGAGGCGTCCCTCCTGGGCGCACCACGGCAACCGGTAATGACGTGACGTGCCCGCCTAACGTGCCCATGCTGCAAAGAGATTGGGGCTTGACTTTGGGTGCGAGGTGCTAGCTTCTCGAGCTCGGCCGGGCGCTTTTCAGCCCGGCCTTTTCCGGCCGATGAGCGCCTCGCAAGGGCCCCGAAGTCAAGCCCCAATCTCTATCGACGCGCAGCGGCGATGACGCAACCAACACTCGTCAAAGTCTTTGCACCAAACGCAACCACCAACAAAAGGTGACTGACCGGAGTCCTAATCCTCAGGCCAAGCCTCAGGCGCCGGCCCGAACGCCCGACGAGCAGCCCGAACCGCCAGCGCCGCCATGGTCGCGTTGGCGCCACCACCGATCAACGCCCCAACACCGAACGGAACCGCGCGCCCGAGCACGAGGATCCCCTGCCGGGTGCCGTACTTGGTGACGAAGTTCCTGCCCAGAACCTTGTTGATCTGCCTCAGAGTCGTCACTGGCACGGCACTCACGAGCTGACGGGCCCAGTGCTGCCCAGTCCGCTCGGCGATCTTGCCGATGGTCTTGGTGCTGCCCTCGCCGAGCAGGATCCCCAGCACGAGAGTCCGGCGGCGTTCGAGCTCGCTGACCGGAACCCCGTGGACCTCGGCGACCGACAACACGAACAGCGCGCTCAGTTCGAACGACGTGAGCGCTTCGCCCGCCGACAACGCCAGCGCGATCCCGGTGCCGACACCGGGTGCGGCCGCGGCGCCTCCCACCGCGGCTCCGGTGCCCGCCAGAGCGCTGACGTACATCTTCTCCAGGGTGCCGATGACCTCGGCCGGCGTCGCCTCCGGATTGCGCTGGCGGGCGCGGGCGATGTTCTTGCGCACTAGTGGCGTCTGCAGGCCGATGGCCTTGTCCAGCAGATCCAGGATGGCCTGGCCGGGTCCACCCGACGGGACAGGTTCTTCGATGGCAAGCTCTGCCGAGCTGTTGGCGTCGACCACGGGTCGTATGTCGCCGAACCCCCGACCAGCGCTACACGAGCCACCAACCAGGGATCAGCTCTCCACGAACCCGATGTCGGACAACATCTGGTCCAGCATCGAGTCGAACATCGGCTCCGGGTTGCTGACCGCGAACGGGAACCGCCCGAACACCTCCAACGCCACGTGCCCGTACAGCCGGACCCAGGACTGCACGACGTGGTAGATCTTCCCCAGGTTCAGCACCTCGTCCGCGAGCGTGACCCCGTGTTCCGCCACCGCGTCCCGCAGCACCTGCTGGAACCTCACCAGGTCCTCGTGCAGCACCGCGGGCACCTCCTCGTGCACGTGGTTGGCCTCCTCGTTGGACGCGATCAGCGGCCCCGCGAGTTGCAGGAACACCGAGCCGAACTGGTCGGCTCCGATGGGGTCCCGCGGCGAGGCGAACACCAGCGCGAACTCCTGCGGGTGTGCCAGCGCCCAGCGGCGGAACGCGTGGCACACAGCCCGGACCTTGCACCCGACCTGACCTGACGTCTCCGCGGCCAGGTCCGCGTACAGCGCCGCGGCCATGTCCGCGCAGATGTCGTCGCAGAGTTGCCGCAGCAGGGCGTCGTGGGAGTCGTAGTAGCGGTACAGCGCCGGCGCGGTGATGCCTAGTTTGCGCGCGATGGCACGCAGGGTAACCGCGTCGCGGCCGCTTTCCACCAAAAGGGCGCGGGCCGCCTGCCGAATCTCACGCTCGGTCTCTGCGCGGAGTCGTTCTCGGCGAGTGGCCTCGGTCATATGTCACTCCATCGGGTTGTAGACCCCGGTCACGGCCCCGTACGGTTTCAGTGAACGGTGTTTACAAGAGTTCACGGGATTTACAGCACGGTAACCCAGGAGGCCGTCGTCGATGTTCGCGAAGTGGGGCTCGATCGCATATCGCCGCCGATGGGTGGTCTTAGTAGCGACGGTGTTGCTCGCCGTGCTGGGTGGCGTCTGGGGGCTGGGGGTCTTCGACAAGCTCAGCCAGGGCGGGTACGAGGCTCCTTCCAGTGAGGCTGCGCGGGCCGACAAGGTAGCCGAGCAGGCGTTCGGGCGGCAGAACGGTGACGTGATCGTCATTTATCGCGGCGATTTCGCGAACCCGCTCGAACTCAAGAAGGTCGCCGACCACATCAGCGGCTTCCCGAAGGACGACGTGCTCAAGGCCGTCGGGCCGGTGCCTTCGGACGACCAGCAGCAGGCGCTCGTCGCCATCACGCTCAGCAGTGGCGACTCGAACGAGCAGATCAAGCAGTACAAGGACATCGAGCCCCAGCTGAGCATCGACGGCTTCACCCAACAGGTCGGCGGCCTGGTCCCGACCCAGAAGGCCATCAACGACATGTCCCAGGAGGACCTGACGCGCGCGGAGATGTTCTCGCTGCCGCTGGTCCTGCTGCTGCTCGTGATCATCTTCGGCGGACTGGTCGCGGCCAGCCTCCCCGTCGTCGTCGGCGGCCTCGCCATCATGGGCGCGCTCGGCGTGCTGCACGCCGTCGCCCTCTTCACCGACGTCAACTCGTTCGCGGTCAACGTCGCCTCGCTGCTCGGCCTGGGCATGGCGATCGACTACGGCCTCTTCATGGTCGGCAGGTTCCGCGAGGAACTGGCCCAGGGCCGCACCACCGAACAGGCCGTTGCCCGAACGGTCGCGAGCGCCGGCCGCACGGTCGTCTTCAGCGCGACGCTGCTCGTCATCGCCCTCGCCGGCCTGCTGCTCTTCCCGCACGGCTTCCTCAAGTCCCTCGCGTACGGCGGCGTGAGCTCGGTCGCGATCGCGGCGCTGGTCTCGGTCACGCTGCTGCCCGCGCTGCTCGGCGTGCTCGGCAAGCGGGTCGACAAGCTCGCCATGCCGTGGCGCAAGAAGGAGCCGAGCGAACGCGGCTGGCGCAAGCTCAGCGGCGCGGTCATGAAGCGGCCCGTGCTGATCGCGCTGCCGATCATCGGTGTCCTTATCGCGCTCGGCTCGCCGTTCCTCGGCGTCCAGTTCGGCCAGGTCACCGAGAAGGTCCTGCCCGAGGGCAACGTCGTGCGCGTCGCCGCGGAGAACATCAACCAGAACTTCTCCGCGCTCTCGAACACCGGCTTCAAGATCGTCGTTCAGGGCGGGCAGGAAGCCGAGGTCCAGAAGTACCTCAGCGAGGTCGCGAACGTCCCGGGCGTCGGCGAGGTCCAGCCGACCGGCCAGGGCAACGGCGTCACGGCCGCGGCCGCCGGGCTCGACCACGACGCGCTGAGCGAGGAGTCGAAGCAGGCGCTCAAGGACGTCCGCGCACTTCAGGCCCCACCAGGCGCCGAGGTGCTGGTCGGTGGCAACACCGCGATGGTGAGCGACTCGCTCGACGCCATCGCCGACGGCCTGCCGCTGATGGTCACGCTGCTCGTCGGCGCGACGCTGATCCTGATGTTCCTCGCGTTCGGCTCGGTCGTGCTGCCGATCAAGGCCGTGCTGATGAGCGCGCTGTCGCTGTCCGCCACGTTCGGCGTGCTGGTCTGGATCTTCCAGGACGGCCACGGCGCCGACTGGCTCGGCGTCACGCCGGGACCGCTCGAGTCCGGCATCGTCGTGCTGATGGCGGCCATCGTGTTCGGTCTGTCGACGGACTACGAGGTCTTCCTGCTCAGCAGGATGGTCGAGGCCCGCGGCCAGGGCGCGACGACCGAGGAGGCGGTGACGACCGGGCTCGCGAAGACCGGCCGGGTGATCACCTCGGCCGCGCTGCTGCTGATCGTGGTGACCGGCGCGTTCGCGTTCTCGCAGGTCGCGATGATGCGGTTCGTCGGCGTCGGCATGATCCTCGCGCTGGCGCTCGACGCCACCGTGGTCCGGATGCTGCTCGTGCCGGCCGTGCTCAAGCTCCTCGGCAACGCCGCGTGGTGGTCACCGGGCCCGCTCAAGCGGATCCAGGAACGCCTCGCGCTTCACGACGAGCCGGTGGACGACCTGGACGACTTCGACGACGAGGTCCGCAGGCCCGTCCCGGTGGGCTGAGGCGGGAAGGCGATCATGGCCGCGTCGAACCGGCGCGGCCTCGCCTCCAGGTCACCCGTCTTCATCAGGTACGTCGTGAGCACCGCGTTCGTGCTGTCCAGCACCGTCGTCGTCGCGCCGGTCGCGAGGAACACCCTCGTGTCCCCCGGCGCGATGGCGACGTTCGGCGTGTCGATGGGCAAACGTTCGCGCACGGTCATGGACGCCGCGTCCACCACCACGACGGACCTTTCCTTCGGCAACGTCAGGTAGACCGTCGAGCCGTCGGGGGTGACGGCGATGCTGCCCGCTCCCCTGCCGACCGGAAGCGTGCCGACCACCTGGTTCGTGGTCGTGTCGATCACCGACAACGTGCCGGGCGTCCTGTCCCCGAGCCGCATGCTGCTCACGTACAACCGCTTGCCGTCCGGCGAGAGCGCGAGGTGCTGCGGCAACCCGCCGACCTGCACCGTCGCCGTCTGGAACGCCGTCGCGGTGTCGATCAGACCGACCGTGCCGTCCTGCGAGTTCGCGACGTAGAGGATCCGGTTGTCCGGGTGCACGGCGAGTCCCTGCGGCTGCCCGCCGGCCTTGACCACGGCCACGAGCTCGAAGTTCTCCGGGTTCACCACCGCGACGCCGCCGCTGGCCGAGACGTAGAGCCGCTGGCCGTCCGGGCGCATCACCGCGTGCGACAGCGTGACCTGGGTGAAGATCCGGTCGACGATCTCACCGGTGCGGGGATCGACCGCGGTGATCGTGCCGCTCCAGCCGTTGATCACGTAGAGCCGCCGCCCGTCGGGCGACACCGCGAGTCCGGTCGCCCGGCCGCCCGTGTCGGTCTGCACGAGAACGGCACCTGTGCTGGTGTCGATGACCTGCACGAGACCGGTCTTGCCCACCACGTACGCGAGCGGTGCGATCGACGCTGAAGATGTGGTCGTGTACTCGTGTCCTTGATGGACACCCATCGCCGCGAAGGCCGCTGAGAGCGCTAGAACCGCGGCCACGAGGCGTGGCTTTGCCATACGCCCGATGGGAACACTTCCGGGTGCTTTCGATCCACTTCAGTCACTCGACCGAGGGAAATCTTTGCCTGGATGTAGTACGACCGTGGCCCGCGACGGCGGTGCGGGCCACGACCCCACGTCTAGTGGGAGTGCGGAGCGGCTGGTTTGGATACGTATGACTCGGGATCCTTGGCCGATGTCACCAGTTTGGCGTAACGGGTGCCTGCGGTGAGCAGGACCAGACCGGCGCCGAGGAACGCCAGCACACGCGCGATCCCGTCCAGCGCCGACAGGTCGAACAGCACCAGCTTCACGACCGCCGCGGCCACCAGGATCAGGCCGGAGATCCGCAGCGCCTTGTTGTTGATCCCCTTGACCAGCAGGAACAACGCGGCGATCGTCCACGACACGGTGACCACCGAGTGTCCGAAGAGGAACCCGGTCTCGTCCGGCGACGCCATCAGCGCCGCGCACAGCACCACACCCGCCGCGCCGTAGAGCATGATCAGACCGGCGGCGATCCACGGCACCGGGTGCTTGGCCGGCTGGCGCAGCACCTGCATCTTCAGCGCCGCCCACGGCAGCACGGCCGCGAACACGCCGAGCACGACCGACGTCACGAGACCGGCCGCGTAGTCGCCGGTCTGGACGTTGCTGAAGAACCGCGGCTCGTCCAGCAGCCACGTGATCGGCACCGCGATCCCGATCGTCATGATGAACCCGAGGAAGCCGAACGCGATCGAGCCGACCAGCGCGGCCTTCTTGTTCAACCGGGCCGCGAGGAACGCCAGCAGCACGGCCTCGGCCAGCACGATCGCCGTCCGGATGTTGCCGTCCAGAGCCATGACCGTGGTCTGGAACAACGCGAGCATGCCCATCGCGCCGGCCGACAGCGAGAACCCGCGCGGCAGGTCCGGGATCATCCAGATCGCCAGCAGCACGGCCGCGACCACACCGGCGAGCACCGAGTTGGCCGGGGCGTTCAGCAACGTCGTGGCGAACAGCGACGGCAGCGCCGAACCCGCGATCAACGCGACGGCGACGGCGTCGTCGGGACGCTTGCGGATCGTGAGGAACGCCACCGCGATGCCGACGACGGTGGTGGCGGCCGCGACGCCGACGACGGTCCACTCGTACGAGCGCGGGATGGCGTTCGCGGTGGTGAGCAGCGAGGCGATGATCGGCGGGAAGCCGCCCGCGATCGCGAGACCCGGCCAGTTGCGACGGATGTGCACGGGCGTGCTGGCCATCTTGAGCACCAGCAGGAAGCCGACGAGCAGGACCGTGAAGCCCTCGGTGATGATCGGCGAGCACACCGCGCACGCTGCGACGACGGTGACCGCGAGCGCTTGCGACTCCCAGCGCACGGCCAGCACGACACCGGCCGCGGCCACGCCGAGCCCGACCAGCAGGCCGACGCTCTCCGGCAGGAATCCGTAGAGGCTCGTGGCGGCGATGACGTCCAGGTAGAGGCCCGCGAACCCGGTGAACGCGAGGGCCATCGCCCCGGTGCGCCCGGCGGGGGTGCGGTGCAGCCACATACCGATGCCGACCAGCGCGCCGCTGAACACGGCACCGCCGATCACCCGCGGCACGGGGCCGAGCCAGCCGCGTTGCACGGCCAGGACCAGCAACAACACGAACCCGAGCACGGTGATCGCGCCACCGACCCAGGCCAGCAGCTTCGAGCCGGCGCCGTCCTTGCCGAGCTTCTCGAACAACGACTCGCGCGGCGGCGGAGGCGCACCCCACGGCTGCTGCGGAGGCTGCGGCCATTGCTGACCGGGAGGCGGCGGCAGCTGAGGGCCGGGCGCCGCGAACGGCGGGTGCTGGGCCGAGGCCGCGGTCTGCGGCGACCAGGGGTTGGGTTGCTGCGGCACGCCTGCGGGCGGCTGCTGCGGAACCCCCGCCGGCGGCGTGGGGACGGTGGTGGCCGGTGGCTGCGGC
This sequence comes from Lentzea sp. NPDC058450, assembly GCF_042721395.1. Lineage (NCBI taxonomy): Bacteria > Bacillati > Actinomycetota > Actinomycetes > Pseudonocardiales > Pseudonocardiaceae > Lentzea > Lentzea sp. NPDC058450. Next base: position 174,422 of record NZ_JBHXLO010000011.1, on the reverse strand, counting down.
ACCTCGACGGGCCGTGCCACCTCAGGTGCCTCGACCACTGCGGTCGCGGTCGCGCCGGAGCGTTCACGCATCTCCGCGCTGATCGTCGTCAGCCGCTGCCCGATGGCCGCGAGCTCCAGCGCGAGGCGCTGTTCGTCTCCGAGGCGATCCTGTCCGTTCATGGCATCAGAGTGAGGCAGCGCACGCCGAGTGACATCCGTACACCTACTCATCCGCGCATCTCAGCTTGACTACATCCATGTGTAATCGATTAACTACGGCCTCGTGACGACCATGAAGGATGTCGCCCAGCACGCCGGAGTCTCCACGGCCACCGTGTCGCGAGTGCTCAACGGCCACGCCGCGCCGACGCCGGAGACCCGCGAACGGGTGCTCGCCGCGATCGAGGAGCTCGGCTACCGGCCGAACGCCCTGGCGCGATCCCTCAGGACCACCAGCACCCAGACCCTCGGTCTGGTCATCAGCGATCTGCTGAACCCCTTCTTCGCCGAGATCGCCCGAGCGGTCGAGGACGAAGCCCGGTCACACGGCTACTGCGTCGTGATCGGGAACGCCGACGAGAACACCGAGCAGGAGGCGACCTACGTCCGCACCCTGCTCGACCGCCGGGTGGACGGCCTCCTGCTGTGCCCCGCGACCGACGACCCGAGTCTGGTTCGCGAAGTGAGCGCAGGCGGCGTGCCCGTCGTCCTGCTGGACCGGACGGTCAGGGGCGCCACATGCCCCGTCGTCCGGGCCGACGGCAGCGAGGCGTTGACCGCGCTCGCCCGGCGGCTCGTCGGCGCCGGACACACCCGCATCGGAGTGATCGCGGGACCGCCGAACACCTCCACTGGAAGAGAACGCACGGACGTGCTGACGGGCTCGCTCGGCGGCCTCGCGCAGGTCGTGCACGGTGACTTCCGGCAGGAGAGTGGCAGCCAGGCCGCCGCCAAGCTGATCGACGACGGCGTCACGGCACTCATCGCGATGGACAACCTGATGGGCCTCGGCGCGCTCGGCGAGGTCAGGGCCCGCGGCCTGCAGATCCCGCACGACATCGCGTTCGCGGTGTTCGACGACCAGCCGTGGTTCCCGTTGCTGGACCCGCCGATCACGGTCATCGCGCAGCCGACCGTCGAGATGGGCAGGGCCGCGGCGCGCAGCCTCCTCGCCCTGATCGCCGGCCGCCAGCCCGACGATGTCCGGCTCACCGCGAAGCTCGTGCTGCGCGGCTCGCTCGGGGAGGCCGAGCTGTGATCACGGCCCGTGGCATCACCAAGCACTTCGGCAGCACCAAGGCCCTGGACGGCGTCGACCTGGACATCAACGCCGGTGAGGTGCACGTCCTGCTCGGCGAGAACGGCGCCGGCAAGTCCACCCTGGTCAAGATCCTCGCGGGCATCCACCGCCAGGACGCGGGCACCATCGAGGGCCACGCCAGCCTCGCCGTGATCCACCAGGAACTGGCGCTGGTTCCCGAGCTGTCCGTCGCCGAGAACCTGTTCCTGAACCGGCTTCCGCGCCGGTACGGCTTCGTCGACCGGGCCGAGATGCGCCGCAGGGCCCCGGAACTGCTCAACCGCGTCGGCCTGAACGTCGACCCGGACGCCAAGGTCAAGGACCTCGGCATCGCCCAGCAGCAGATGATCGAGATCGCCCGCGCGCTCGACAAGAACGCCGGCGTGCTGATCCTCGACGAGCCCACGGCCGTGCTCACCGAGACCGAGACCGACCGCCTGCTGGAGATCATGGCCCAGCTGCGCGACAACGGCGTCGGCCTCGTCTTCATCACCCACCACCTGGACGAGATCCAGCGCATCGCCGACCGCATCACGGTTCTGCGCGACGGCCGGAGCGTCGGAGTCCTCGGCCCGAACGCCACCACCCAGCACATGATCGAGCTGATGGTCGGCCGTCCGATCGACGAGCAGTACCCGCGCGCACCACAGCGTCCGGGCCAGCCGTTGCTGAACATCCAGGGCCTGACCAGGCGCGGAGCGTTCGAGAACATCACCATCGAGGTGCACGCGGGCGAGGTCGTCGGCATCGCGGGCCTGGTCGGCGCCGGACGCACGGAGGTCGCGCGGGCGGCGTTCGGCGTGGACGCCTACGACCACGGCACGGTCGAGGTCGACGGGAAACCGTTGCCCCGCCACGACGTCCAGGCCGCGATCAGGGCCGGACTGGGCCTGGTGCCGGAGGACCGCAAGGGCCAGGGCCTGGTCCTCACCGCCACGGTCGGCCAGAACCTCGAACTCGTCACGCTCGACGACCGCGACCAGAAGCGCCTGCACGACATCGCGGGCAAGCTCCGCATCAAGGGCCGCGTCGAGCAACCGGTGAAGGAGCTCTCCGGCGGCAACCAGCAGAAGGTCGTCATCGGCAAGTGGCTGCTGGCCGACCCGAAGGTGCTGATCCTCGACGAACCGACCCGAGGCGTCGACGTCGGCGCCAAGGTCGAGATCTACGAGCTGATCAACCGCATGACCGCGCAGGGCCGGGCCGTGCTGCTCGTGTCCAGCGACCTCCCCGAGGTGATCGGGATGAGCGACCGCGTCGTCGTCATGGCCCACGGCCGGGTGGCCGGTGAGCTGCCCAGGGGCGCGACCCAAGACCAGGTGATGGCACTCGCCGTGCAGGAGATCTCAGCGTGAGCACGATCAGCATTCGCAAGTACGCAAGCGAGAACGGTGCTCTCGCAGGACTCGTGATCCTGGCTCTGGCCATCGCGATCATGCAGCCGGCGTTCCTCAACGCGCAGAACCTCCTGAACGTCGGCGTGCAGGCCGCGGTCATCGCGATCATGGCGTTCGGCATGACGTTCGTGGTGGTGGCGGGCGGGATCGACCTGTCCGTCGGCAGCATCGCCGCACTCGCCGCGATGGTCGGCGCCCTCACCGCGGGCCCGCTCGGACTCGTCGTGGGTGCGTTGTGCGGCTTGGTGAACGGCGCGTTGATCAGCTACGGCAAGCTGCCGCCGTTCATCGCGACGCTGGCCATGCTGAGCGTCGCCCGCGGCCTCACCCTGGTGTTCTCCGAGGGCCAGCCGCACGAGACCGACGCGCTGGTGACGTTCCTCGGCTCGAACCTCGCGCCGATGCTTCCGTTGCCACTGCTGCTGATGCTCGCGTTCTTCGGCATCACCGGCCTGGTCCTCACGCGCACCAACCTCGGCCGTCGCATGTACGCGATCGGCGGCAACGAGGAGGCCGCGAAGCTCAGCGGCATCGACGTGCGCCGCAACAAGCTCTGGATCTACGCGCTCTCCGGCCTGTTCGCCGCCGCCGCGGGCCTCGTGCTCGCGGGACGGCTCGGGTCCGCCGGTCCGCAGGCAGCGGTCGGCTACGAGCTCGACGCCATCGCCGCGGTCGTCATCGGCGGTGCGTCGCTGTCCGGTGGCGTTGGCCGCGCCACCGGGACGTTGGTCGGCGCACTTGTGCTCGCCGTCCTGCGCAACGGCCTCAACCTGCTGCAGGTCCCGCCGTTCTGGCAGCAGGTCGTCATCGGCGCGGTGATCGCTCTCGCCGCGCTGCTCGACTCACTTCGCCGTCGCTGAGAGAAACCCGCAACAGGTAAGGAAGACACCAATGAAGGTGACCCGACGGATCGCGTTGACGCTCGGTGCCGCAGCACTTGTGGCCACGGGGTGCAGCGGAACTGGGGCGTCCGGAGGCGACATCACCATCGGCCTCGCCGTGTCCACGCTGAACAACCCGTTCTTCGTGGAACTCCAGCAGGGCGCGCAGGAGATGGCCGACAAGCTCGGCGCCAAGCTGACCGTGGTCGACGCGCAGAACGACGCCACGAACCAGATCAACCAGGTGCAGACGCTCGTCACGCAGGGCGTGAAGGCGATCATCCTGAACCCGGTCGACACCAAGCAGTCCGCGCCCGCCGCCAAGGCCGCCGAGAACGCGAGCATTCCGCTGATCTCCGTCGACCGCGCCGTCGAGGGCAAGGTCGCCGCCGAGGTCGCGTCCAACAACGTCTCGGGCGGCAGCCTCGCGGCGATCGAGCTCGGCCGCGCCACCTCCGGCGACGTCGCGCACCTCAAGGGCATCCCCGGCGCGTCCGCGTCCCGTGACCGCGGCCAGGGCTTCGAGCAGGGCCTGAACAGCGGCAACATCAAGGTCACCGCCTCGGCCGTCGCCGACTTCGACCGCGCCAAGGGCCTCAACGAGACCACGAACCTGTTGCAGGGCAACCCCGGTCTCAAGGGCATCTTCGCCGAGAACGACGAGATGGCGCTCGGTGCGATCAAGGCGCTCGGCGACCGCGCGGGCAAGGACGTCATGGTCGTCGGCTTCGACGGCACCCCGGACGGCCTGAAGGCGATCCAGGACGGCACCCTCGCCGCGACCGTCGCGCAGCAGCCGAAGCTCCTCGGCTCCAAGGCCGTCGAGCAGGCCGTGCACGCCACCAAGAACGAACCGGTTCAGCAGGTCGTGGACGTCGAGGTCAAGGTCATCAACCAGAAGAACGTGGCAGAGTTCGTCAAGTGACACAGACTCTGCTCGTTCTCGGGTCCGCCAACGCCGACCTCGTGGTCGAGGTCGGCAGGCGGCCCGCCGGCGGTGAGACCGTGCTCGGCGGCGACACCGTGGTGCTGCCCGGCGGCAAGGGCGCGAACACGGCCGTGGCCGCTGCACGCGTTGGAGCGTCCGTCTCTCTCGTTGGTGCTCTCGGCGGTGACGGCTACGGGTCGTTGCTGCGTGAGTCGCTGGAGTCGTCCGGCGTCGGCACAGCCCTGGTCAAGACCTCCCAGCGCCCCACCGGGATCGCCTACATCACCGTCACGCCCGACGGCGAGAACTCGATCGTCGTCTCCCCCGGCGCCAACTCGGACGTTCTTCAGTCCGATGTGGACGGTTTGGACCTCGACGGCGTCGCAGTGCTGACGTGCTCACTGGAAGTGCCGCTGGAGACCGTGATCCACGCGATCGGCGTGGCCGCGGGTCACGGCGTCCGGCCCGTGCTGAACCTGTCGCCGGTAGCCGAGCTGCCCGCGGACACGTTGCGGCAGCTCAGCGTGCTGATCGTGAACGAGCACGAGGCTGCGCAGCTCGCCTCGGACTGGGCCGACCTGCTGAAGCTCGGCCCGTCGGCTGCCATCGTCACGCTCGGCTCGCGTGGCGCGGCCGTGGTCGAAGCGTCCGGCATCACCGAGGTGCCGTCGATCGAGGTCGCCGAGGTGGTCGACACGACCGGCGCCGGTGACGCGTTCGCCGGAGCGCTGTCCGCACGGCTTGCCGAAGGCGACGACCTGGTGCCGGCCGCGCGCTACGCCGCGAGGGTCGCCGCGCTGTCCGTCACGAAGGCGGGCGCGCAGCCGTCCTACCCGACCGCCGCCGAGGTCAGCGCCGCCGCGGGATGACTCGGCAGCACGTACTTGTCGACGTTCGCTGTCATCTCCGGCAACGGCCCGTCCGGCATCTCCGGCTGTAGCGGTGGCGAGGCGACCTGGTTGAACGGGATCCCGTGCGGCGCGGACGACCTCGGCAGCGGATCGCCGACGCCGTCGTAGCAGCGTTCGCGGTCGAAGCAGTTGTTCCGGCCGGGCGCCCGGCGCGAGGCCACGTACAGCACGTCCTGGCCGTTGTCGGTGATCACGTTGTCGAGGAAGCGGTTGTCCATCGGCGCCAGGTCCTCCGCCGACCCCAGCGCCACGCCGACGCCGGGGTTGCGGGTGATCAAGTTGCGCGCCACCAGGTTCTTCGTGCCGCCCACGATGCCAAACCCGAGCCCGAACGCGCCGTCCGCCTGGGCCGGGGAGAGTGCCTCGGCGTTGTCCGAGACCAGGTTGCCGACGAACGCGGAGTCCTCGGCGTTCGTCGTTACGCCGACCCGGTTGCCGCTGAACCTGTTGCCCAGCACGAACATCCGCCCGGACGCGTTCATGCCCTCGTACCCGACGGCGTTGCGCTCGGCGATGTTGCCGCGCACCACGACGTTGCACGGCCGGCACTCGCTCACCGAGAAACCGGCGTCCACACTGCCGCTCGCGTAGCTCTGCTCGATCACGCCGTCCTGAGCCTCGGAAGCCAGGACGCCGTGGTGCGCGTTGTTGCTGGCCGTCACGTACGAGACGCGGAAACCACGGGACCGCGTCACCGCCACCCCACTCTGCCGATGGTTGCGGACCGTCAGGTTCTGCACCGACACCTCCGGCGCGGCGATCACGACGCCGTTGTCGCGCTCGACCTCGCCGTCGATGATCACGCTGCCGCGCTGGAGCCCCCTGATCGTCAGCGACCTGGTCCTGACCTCCACCGACTCCTTGTAGACGCCGGGTGACACGACGACGGTCGCGCCCTCCCGCGCCGCGTCGACCGCGGCCTGGATCGTGCCGAACTGGGCCGGGACGGTGATCTCCGAACCCAGGTCGGGGGCGGCCGGCGAGCAACCGGCGACCAGGAGCACTGCGGCGAAGGCGTACGGAGCGCGCACGGCTGGTCACCGTACTGCTCCGTTCGGCCCATTGGGGCACTGCCCCTCTTTTCGTTCGTGTTACGCCATGGAGACGAGCTTCGCGTCGGCCCGCGATGTGCGCGTCGATTGGTCACACTGAACTGTCCTGGGTTCCTGCTTGGAGGGTATGGTCTAGACCATGTCGAGCGCGCGGCTGAGCGGTGTCGGTGTGAGCAGCGGCCGGGCAACCGGTCCCGTCGTCAGGGTCGCCGAGGCCCTGCCGGAACCTCCTGCGGGCTCGCGAACAGCGGATACGAAGATGGAAGCGTCGCTGATCCGCCCCGCCACGGAGGTCGTGGCGCAGCGCCTGATGGAGCGCGCGAAGACGGTCGAGGGCGACGCCCGCGCCGTGCTGGAGACCACGGCGGCGATGGCGGGTGACCCGTCCCTGATCAAGGCCGCCGAGAAGCTCGTCGTCGACCAGTCGCTGACCGCCGCCCGTGCCGTGCACGAGGCCGCCCAGAAGTTCATCTCCGCACTTCAGGCCGCCGGCGGCTACATGGCCGAACGGGCCCGCGACGTCCAGGACGTCCGCGACCGCGTGGTGGCCGAACTGCTCGGCCTGCCCGCTCCCGTCGTCCCCGACCTGGCCTCCCCGTCCGTGCTGGTGGCCCGCGACCTCGCGCCCGCCGACACCGCGGGCCTCGACCCGTCGAAGGTCCTCGCCCTGGTCACGGAGGAGGGCGGCCCCACCTCGCACACCGCGATCCTCGCCCGTTCGCTCGGCATCCCGGCCGTCGTCGCGTGCCGCGGCATCCTCGCGTTCGAGGCCACCTCTCTCGACGTCGACGGCGACACGGGCCAGGTCCGCGCGTCGGACGGCAAGGTCCGCACCGCCGGCACCGGCAAGAAGGCGGAGTGGAACGGCGTCGGCGTCCTCAAGGACGGCCACCGCGTGAAGGTCCTCGGCAACGTCGGCTCGCCCGCCGACGCGGCAGCCGCTGCCGCAGCGGGTGCGGAGGGCGTCGGCCTCTTCCGCACGGAGTTCTGCTTCCTGGACGCAGCTGAGGAACCGACCGTTGCTGAGCAAACTGCTGCTTATGAGGCTGTGCTGGCGCCGTTCAAGGGCAAACCGGTTGTGGTGCGCACCCTCGACGCGGGCGCGGACAAGCCGCTGGCGTTTCTGAACCCGGACCCCGAGCCCAACCCGGCCCTGGGCGTCCGCGGCCTGCGCGTCGCCTTCGACCGCCCGGAGATCCTGGACCGCCAGCTCGAAGCCATCGCCGCGGCCGCCGCGTCGACCGGCGCCGGCGTCAGCGTCATGGCCCCGATGGTCGCCACCGCGGCCGAGGCCGCGTGGTTCGTCGAACGCGCCCGCAAGGCCGGCATCCAGCGCGCCGGCGTCATGGTCGAGGTCCCGTCAGCCGCGTTGTCCGCGAAGGAGATCCTGCAGGTCGTCGACTTCATCTCCATCGGCACCAACGACCTGGCCCAGTACGTCTTCGCGGCCGACCGCCAGCTCGGCGGCGTCGCTGCCCTGAACGACCCGTGGCAGCCGGCCCTGCTGCGCCTGATCGCGCAGGTGGGCGAGGCGGCGACGGCCACCGGCAAGCCGGTCGGCGTCTGCGGCGAGGCGGCGGCCGACCCGCTGCTGGCGTGCGTGCTCATCGGCCTCGGCATCACGTCGCTGTCGATGAACCACACGGCGTTGACCGGCGTCGGCGCGAAGCTCGCGACCACCAGCGTCGACATCTGCCAGCTCGCCGCCCGCGGCGCACTGGCGGCACCGGACCCGGCCACGGCCAAGCTCGCGGCCAAGGCCCCGCACTAACTGACCGCGGTCACGCGGATCTCGATGCGCATCTTCGGGTGACCGAGGGCGGTGACCCCGCTCTCGGTCCAGATCGGCGCGCGCTCGCCCATCCGCTCGCGGAACTGCTCGACCATGATCCGGTTGTGCTCGTCGAACGAGTCGTCGCCGAGCACGTGGTACGAGTTCACGTGCACGACCTCTGCCCACGTCGAACCCGCCGCCACCAGCGTGCGCTCGACGTTCTCGAACGCGCGCACGATCTCGTCCTCCAGCGACGCGGGGAACTCGAACTCGTCGTCCCAGCCGCCCTGACCCGAGATCTCGACGCGGTCGCCGATCCGCACGGCCTGGCTGTAGCGCATGTTCTTCAGCTGCGTGTCGCCGTATCCGGGGGTGGCGAAGAACTCCGGCTTGCTCATGACAGGTCCTCTCGATGACTTCATGCTTGAAGTCAAACGTAGCATGACTTCAAGCATGAAGTAAGCTGCGCGGTATGGAGTGGCTGAACGCCGAGGAGAAGGACGCCTGGACGGGCATCGTCTCGATGCTGCTGTTGCTGCCCGGTCGGCTGGAGGCGCCGTTGCAGCAGGAGTCGGGCCTGAGCCTGTTCGACTACCTGGTGCTCAGCCACGTCTCGGAGGCGCCGGACCGCCGCATCCGCATGAGCGAGCTCGCGCACCTGGCGAACGGCTCGCTGTCGCGGCTCTCGAACGTGGTCAAGCGCTTCGAGCAACGGGGCTGGGTGGTCCGGTCACCCGATCCCGACGACGGCCGCTACACGATCGCGACCCTCACCGACGAGGGGTTCGAGGTGGTCAGGGCCGCCGCGCCCACGCACGTCAGCGCGGTCCGGCAGTTCGTGCTCGACCCGCTCACCGCCGCCGACCGCCAGGCGTTGACGCGCATCGCGGCCAAGCTCAACGTGACGATCCCTAACGCCGGAGCTGCTCCAAGACTGCCTTGATCAACGGGTGGTCCTCGGACCCGCGTCGCACCGCCGCCACCACCCGCCGCATCGGCGCCACCCCCGCCACGGCCCGGCGCACAGCCACCCCACCGACCGCGTTGCGCGGGGCCAGCGCGACCCCGGCGCCGGCCGCCACCAGGGCCTCGATCGCGCGGAAGTCGTCGGAGTTGTGCCTGATCCGGGGCGTGAACCCGGCCTGCGCGCACGCCATCTCCACGACGTCGCGCAACGGGTTGCCGGGCAGCGTGACCACCCAGTCCTCGTCGGCCAGCGTCGCCAGGTCGACCGGTCCGCTCACGGCGTGGCCCGGCGGCAGCAGCACGTCGAACGGCTCGGTGTAGAGCGGGAAGCGCGTGACGCGTTCCGTGGCGCGGTGCTCCTCGGTGATCGCCACGTCGATCTCGCCGTCGAGCAGCAGCCGCACGCTCTCGTGGCCTTCGGCGTCGCGCACCGACAGTTCGATCGAGCGCTTCTTCAAGGCAGCCAACGCCGGTGCGACGACCTGCGTGATGGCCGACGCGAACGCCGCCACCGCCACCCGCCCCGCCGAGCCGGAGGCCAGACCGTCCAAAGTGGCCTGCGCGCGTTCCAGTTCGGCGGCCACCACGTGCGCGTGCTCCACCAGCAACGACCCGGCCGGTGTCAGCGACACCCGCCGGCCCTTGCGCACCAGCAACGGGTGCCCCGCCTCGGACTCCAGCGCCGCCAGCTGCTGCGACACCGCTGACGGCGTGAGGTGCAGTGCGGCTGCCGCGGCCGTCACGGTGCCGTGGTCAGCCAACGCGCGCAGCACGCGCAACCGTCGTGGGTCGATCACCGCTCAATGATGGGGGATTCCACTTCGCCGTTCACGGCGACGCCCAGCGGCAGGATCGGCTCGATGTTCGTGCGCTCCAGCAGGAGGTACTCGTCCTCGGAGATCGCCGTGTTCACGGGCAGGCCGTGCTGGGGCGTGGTGATGATGTTGCGCCTCAGGATCGGCATGCCGGTGTCGGGGTTGATCACGAACTGGGTCTCGACGCCGGTGAACTGGAACTGCGGCGGCGCGGGAATCGCCACCCCGACGCCCACGCGCTCGTTGCGCAGCTGCACGCGGTCGAGGTACCGCACCCCGTCGAGCGACTTGAGCAGCTCGAACGCCGCCCGCCGCTGGTCGTCGCGCAGGTCCGCGACCAGCACCGCCATGACGAGCTCCGCGAGCTGGTAGGTGCTCTTGCCCTCGGGCTTCAGCTTCTCCAGGATTCCCGCCGGATCCGCGGGCAGGTCCTCGAACGACTCCAGCCGGTCCCAGTACATCGAGGTCAGCGAGAGCCCGCTGACGTAGGACTCCTTGACCCCCGGCACCATCGAACCGAGGCGCACCCACCGGCTGCCACCGAGCTGCGGCACGACCTCGGGCCGACCTGCGCCTTCCCACGCGGCGTCGTCGTCCCGCGAGTACGGCTCTACCTCGCCGTCCTTCTGCACGACCTCGATCTCGCGGTTCCCCGCCTGCCACCGATCGGTCTTGGAGTCGAAGCGCACGACGTACGACTTCGACGACTCCCCGACCACCATCAACGACGACTGCTGCCGCAGCATCCGCCACCACTGACCCGGCGCGGCAGGCTGCACGGGCTGAGAAGGCTCGGGCAGCACCACGACCGCAACCGCGATCACGGCGGCGACGACGGCCAACGGAGCAAACCGCCGCACGATCGCCTTCCGCGTCGGCTTCTCCCGCGGCAACGCGACGATGCGGGCGAGGTCGCGTTCCATCCGGTCCCGGTTGACCTCGGGCGTGGGCGGCCTGGCCTCGGCCAGGCTCTTCATGAGGTCTTCCATGACTCCCTCGCACGGTCGAACTTCGGTGTCCAAAGGGCGGCCTGCAACCGCCGCCGAGCCCGGTGCAGCCGCACGAAGAACGTCGCCGTCGTGCACCCGAGCACCTGCGCCGCCTCGGCCGCCGCAAGCCCGTGCCACGCGATCAGCGTGAGAACTTCCTGGTCAGCATCAGAAAGACTCGACAACGCCGCCCGCAGTTCGATCACCGCGAAGTCGTCGTCGGCCGGGAAGTCGGTCAGCTCGTAGTGCGTGGTCTGCCTGACCGCGGCACGCACGAGATTGCGCGCGATGCCCAGCAGCCACGGCAACGCGTTCGACGGCATCTGCGCAGACTTGCGCCACGCGATCGTGAAGGTCTCGCTGGTGATGTCCTCGGCAAGACGCGCCCCCGCGTGGCTCGCGGCGTAGGCGAGCACCCGCGGGTAGCACTCGCGGTAGACGGCCGAGAATTCCTCCACGCCGAGTAGTGCGCCGACCGCGCCGATTCTTACCGCCGTGTGACCCGGGTCACATCACGGAGGAATGCTGCCCATGCTTCACCTGAAACGGGCAGGTGGGTGGCGGGCGCCTTGCTGTCCCGGACGCCGACCCCGCGCCCGACCTCCACGCAGTCGCTGGAGTTTGCGCTGTACGAACTCTTGCGCCAGACCGACATGCGGAGCGCCTCCTCAGAACAGGATGCCGTTGATCAGCCCCTTCGATTCTTCCGGACCAAGGGCTTGAACGTCGAGCAACTTCAGCACCCTGGAGTACCTCGCGAGCGGCTTGGGTTCTTCGATGAACAGCCCAGAGCTCTCGCCTTCGAGAAAGACGACCGACTCGAACTTCTCATAGCCGAGCTGGATGAACGAACCAGTGGTGCCGGCATACGCGCCGATGGCTGTCGGCACGACCCGCAGGGTGATGTAGGGGCGCTCCATCATTCCCAGCAGGTGGATGTACTGATCTTTCATCACATCCGGCCCGCCGACCGGTAGTCGCAGCGCCTGTTCGTGAATGTAGAACACGAACGTGCGACTCCAGTGGAAGAGCTTGTGGCGTTCGAGCTTCGCTTCGATTACCTTCTCGTAGTCGACCGACTCATCCTGCGCTGCCCCTGCGATGATCGCGCGCATGTAGTCGGTCGTTTGTAGATGTCCGGGTATCAGGCTCAGCGACCAGACGGTGATCTCGTTGGCGAGTCGCTCCTGGTTGAGCAGGACGGGCAGTTGGTCCAGCTCGTCGGAGAACCTCAGGTAGGCGCTCTCTCGCGTCTCACGGAAGAGAGCGACGAGGTACTGGATCTCCAGCGGCGTGGCTTCGCAGAAACCCAGGAGCAGCGTGAGTTCCGCTTCGGTCACGCCACCTTTGCCGCGGACCATGTCGGAGAGCTTGGCTTCGTCCCAGCCCATCTTCTCGGCGAGCCTGCGGTGGGTCATCCCGCTTCGCTCGATGATGCTGCGAACGCCCTCGCCGAACTCGCGGCCCACCACGCTGGACTTTCGTCTTGGCATGGGAACGAAAGTAGGGCTGGACCTGTACCGGCTCCATTGTTTCCTTCCGAATATCCCCGAAGGAAGTAGTTTTTGGAGCCGGTACAAGTCCGATGTTTACATCTTTGCGCGGGCGGCGATAAACGCGTCGACAGCGCGGTTAACGTCCTCGGTCGTGTGTGAAGCCGACATCTGCGTGCGAATACGTGCCTTGCCGTGCGGCACGACCGGGTACGAGAACCCGATCACGTACACGCCCTGCTCCAGCAACAGGTCAGCCAGCCTGGCTGCCTCCGCCGCGTCGCCGATCATCACGGGGATGATCGGGTGCTCGCCCGGCAGCAGGTCGAAGCCGGCCTCGGTCATCCGCCGCCGGAACAGCTCGGTGTTGGACCTCAACTGCGTGAGCAACTCGGTCGACGACGACAGCAGGTCGAGGGTCGCGATGGCGGCCGCCGTGATGGACGGCGCGAGCGAGTTCGAGAAGAGGTACGGGCGGGAACGCTGGCGCAGCAGTTCGATGATCTCGGCGCGGCCCGAGGTGTAGCCGCCGGACGCGCCGCCCAGCGCCTTGCCCAGGGTGCCCGTGACGATGTCGACTCGGTCCTGCACGCCGAACAGTTCCGGGGTGCCGCGGCCGGTCGGGCCGGTGAAGCCGACGGCGTGCGAGTCGTCGACCATGACCAGGGCGTTGTAGCGCTCGGCCAGGTCGCAGATCTCGTCCAACGGCGCCAGGTAGCCGTCCATGGAGAAGACGCCGTCCGTCGCGATCAGGCGGTAGCGGGCGTCGGAGGCGTCCTTGAGCTGGCGCTCCAGGTCGTCCATGTCGCGGTTCTTGTAGCGGAACCGACGAGCCTTCGAGAGGCGCACGCCGTCGATGATCGAGGCGTGGTTCAGCTCGTCGGAGATGATCGCGTCCTCGGCGCCGAGCAGCGTCTCGAAGAGGCCGCCGTTGGCGTCGAAGCAGGAGCTGTAGAGGATCGTGTCCTCGGTGCCGAGGAACTCGCTGAGCTTGCGCTCCAGTTCCTTGTGGGGTTCCTGGGTGCCGCAGATGAACCGCACCGAGGCCATGCCGAAGCCCCAGTCGTCGAGGGCCTTCTTGGCGGCCTCGATCAACGTCGGGTGGTCGGCGAGGCCGAGGTAGTTGTTGGCGCAGAAGTTGAGCACGTCGTCGCCGGAGCCGACCCTGACGCTGGCGTTCTGCGGGGTGGCGATGACGCGTTCGGACTTGTAGAGCCCGGCCTCCCTGATCTCCTCGATGGTCTTGAGGAGGTCGGTCTTCAGCTCGCCGTACATCAGGCTCCCGTCCAGTCGAGAATGACCTTGCCGCACTTGCCTTCGCGCGCGGTGGCGAACGCCTCCGCGTGCTGCGTGTGGTCGTACCGGTGCGTGATGACCGGTGCGAGGTCGAGGCCGCGCTGGAGCAGCACGGTCATCGAGTACCAGGTCTCGAACATCTCGCGGCCGTAGATCCCCTTGATGTGCAGCATCTTCAGCACGACGCTGCTCCAGTCGACGGCGAACTCGTCCGACGGGAGTCCGAGCATCGCGATGCGGCCGCCGTGGGCCATGTTCGCGATCATGTCGCGCATCGCCACGGGCTTGCCGGACATCTCCATGCCGATGTCGAACCCCTCGGCCATGCCGAGCTCGCGCTGGGCGTCGGCGATCGTCTTCTCGGAGACGTTCACCGCCAGATCCACGCCGACCTTGCGGGCCAGCTCCAGGCGGTGCTCGGAGATGTCGGTGATGACGACGTTGCGCGCGCCCGCGTGCTTGGCGACGGCGGCGGCCATGATGCCGATCGGGCCGGCGCCCGTGATGATCACGTCCTCGCCGATGACCGGGAACGACAACGCGGTGTGCACGGCGTTGCCGAACGGGTCGAAGATCGCGGCGACGTCCAGGTCGACCTGCGTGCGGTGCACCCAGGCGTTCTGCTCGGGCAGCACGACGTACTGCGCGAACGCGCCGTTGGAGTGCACGCCGAGGCCGCGCGTGTTGGCGCAGAGGTGCCGTCGGCCGGCCTTGCAGTTGCGGCAGGTCCCGCAGACGAGGTGGCCCTCGCCGCTGACCAGGTCGCCGACTTTGACGCCGGTGACCGAGGCGCCGACCTCGACCACCTCGCCGACGAACTCGTGCCCGAGGACCAGCGGCGCCTTGATGTTGGCCGCGGCCCAGTCGTCCCACGAGTCGATGTGCAGATCGGTGCCGCAGATGCCGGTGCGCAACACCTTGACCAGCACGTCCGTGGGACCCGGGGTGGGGTCGGGGACGTCGGTCAGTTCGAGTCCAGGCCCAGCGGCGACCTTGACGAGAGCCTTCATGCGGGAAGTCTCACCCTTTGCTGCTTGTGCAGTCCATCAGGACTTTCTGAAGTTCTTGTGCAGCTCAGCTTCATTGGCGATGTTGCGCACCATGCCGCCGAACACGATGCCGTGGAAGGGGTAGACGGCCGCCCAGTAGAGGTGGCCGGCGAGCCCTTTGGGTACGAACACGGCACGTTGGCGGTAAGTGGACCCGCCTGTCCCGTCGCCCGCCACTCGAAGCTCCAGCCAGGCCTTCCCGGGCACCTTCATCTCGGCCCGCAGCCGCAGCAACTGCCCGCGGTCGATCTCTTCGACGCGCCACCAGTCGAGCGCCTCGCCGGTGTTGAGCCGGTTCGCGTCACGCCTGCCTCGCCGCAACCCGACCCCGCCGACGGCCCGGTCCATCCACCCGCGCACGGCCCAGGCCAGCGGGAACGAGTACCAGCCGCGTTCGCCGCCGATGCCCTCGACGACCTCCCACAGCCGTTCGGGGGTGGCCCGCGTCTTCCGCTCGCGTTCGTCGACGTAGACGGACCCGCCGGACCAGTCGGGGTCGCTCGGCAGCGGCTCACTCGGCGCACCCGGCGTCGATGCCCCTGACCAGCGCGTCTCGACGTCGGCGTCACGGATCTTGTCGAGGGCCAGCGCCACGGCCTTGTCGTAGCCGATGTTCTCGCCGGGCAGCAGCGTCTCGACGTCGTTCTCGTGGCACACCACCTCGTGCACCAGCGACTCGATCAACGGCCGCGCGATCGACTTCGGCACCGGCGTGACGACGTTGACCCAGTGCGACGACAACCCCGGCGTCAGCACCGGCACGGGGAGGACGCGCCTTCTGGGCAGGCCCGCGACCTGGGCGTACCGCAGCATCATCTGGAGGTAGGTGAGGACGTCCGGGCCGCCGATGTCGAACGTGCGGTTCTGGTCTTCGAGGGTCGTGGCGTCCACCAGGTAGCGCAGCACGTCCCGCACGGCGATCGGCTGGATCCGGTTGTGCACCCAGCGAGGCGTGACCATGACCGGCAGCCGTTCGGTCAGGTACCGCAGCATCTCGAAGCTCGCCGACCCGGACCCGATGATCACCGCCGCCTGTAGCACCACGGCCTGGACGCCCGACCGCAGGAAGACCTCGCCGACCTCCTTGCGGGACGCGAGGTGGGGCGACAGCTCGACGCCTTCGGGGTGCAGTCCGCCCAGGTAGACGATCCGGCGCACGCCGGCGCGTTCGGCGGCCCGCGCCGTGTTCTCGGCGGCCTTGCGGTCAGCGTCCGCGAAGTCCTTCGAGTGCAACGAGTGCACGAGGTAGTGGACGACGTCGATGCCGCGCATGGCCTCGTCGAGGTCACCGAGCACGTCGCCGCGCACGATCTCGACGTCAGCCGCCCACGGCACGTCGCGCAGCTTCTCCGGCGACCGCACCAGGCAGCGGACCTCGTGCCCTTCGGCCAACAGCCTGGGCACGAGTCGTCCGCCGAGGTACCCGGTCGCGCCGGTCACGAGACACCGCATGCCTCGATCCTGCGGGTTCGCGCGCCCCGCCGCAGATCAGCGCCCGATCACTTTTCCGGAGCGACGATCTTGGCTTGCAGGTCCGCGTGCTCTGCGAGCAGGTACAGCAGGTTGGCTCCGTCAATCAGTTCGAGCGGCTTGCCCGAAGCGAACTCGAAACTGGCCTTCCCGTACCCAGACGTCGTGACCAGGATGCCCTTGGAAGCGCCCTCGTTCTGAAGGGTGCCGTAGAGGTCGCGGACCGCGGACACATCGACGGTGTTGCGGTATCGCTTGGCCTGGATGACGACCTTGCCGCCGAAGATCGGCCGAGGGTCGAACGCGACGCAGTCGACCCCACCATCCCGTGACGGCCTGGTCTGCTTGGTGTCAAGGCCCATCTTGGCGAAGAGGTTCTGGATGAGACTCTCGAATTCGGTCGGCGACAGCTCAAGCAGGTTAGGACGTGAATCGAGGCTGGACAGCACGTCGGTCTCCTCGATGAAGCGCTTGTCCACCATGTCGAACTCGAGGACCGGCCGGACCGGAGCGAGCTCGTCGGGCTTCTTCGACACAGCTGCGTTGAGGCGGTTGAGGCACTCGAGTGGCTCCACCATGTGCAGGTTGAAACCGTCGAAGACGTCATTCGTCGTGCGAAGAGTGACGAGGCACGGGCTGATCTCGTTGCCGGTGCCTTTGTCGATCGTCGACACCACGGCGTTGAAGACCAGGCTGTCGATCATCTTGAGCCGGTCGGCCTCGAAGACCTCGTGAACCGTCCGAAGCGTCACCTGCGCGACGATGCTCGCGTAGAGGACCTTGATGTCCTTGGCAGGGCGAGCGACCGACGTGATCTCGTCTTTCGACTTGACGTAGCGAAACTCGCGTTCGGTAGGAACGCAGTCGATCGTGGGCAGTTCGTACTCGATGACCAGTTGCTTCGACTCCGGAACGTAGGCGATCCGGTAGCGCTGTGGGAACGAGTCCGGGTAGTCGGAGTTCGCAAGCACCAGCGTGAAGTAGTCGACGATTGCCTGTGGTTCGCCGGCTCGAAACGCCTCGGCGAACCCGTCGACCTCGGCGTTGTGCTCGTCCGTCTTCTGAACCCTCGCCTGGCACTCCGCCTGGTACGCCTGCTCCGCGGCCGCGAGCCTGGCCAGTCGTTCCTGCTCGGCGAGTTTGTGCTGATGGTCAGCTTGGGCTTGCCGTTGCTGTGCAGCCGCCACGTGCTGCTGCCACTGCTGATCCGCGAAGGCGAACTGCCGCTGTGCCCCAGCGAGGTCGCGTTCGTACGACTTACCGCTGAACAACTTGCTCAACCCGGTCGGTGCCTGCGGTGCGAACTGCTCGAACACCGGCCGGGCTGGAAGACGTTCCATCACTGGACGGGCGACTGCCTGGGCGAGCGCACCTGGTTGGAACGGAGGGTGAACGGTGGTCCGCTTCAACGACTCGAAGTCGACGTAGTCGTCGACTTCGAGCGTGGCGGCGAGCAGGCTCTCCATCTCTGCAACTGTGGCCGTCAGGTCAGCGTTGTACTGGTCCACGAGAGCCTGCTGCGACTCGACGTGTGCCAGCTTCCGCTGCTTCTCCATCTCAGTGCGGGCGCGCGCGTCTGCCTTGGCCAGCTGTTCGGCGTAACGGCGCTCGGCCGCGGCGGTGCGCAGCGCCTCGCGATGGGCCTGCTGCTGTTGCCGCACGTAGGCGGCCTCAGCACGCTGGCGCTCACGTTGCTGACGGGCGAAGTCCCGCTGCATCTGGACGAAGATGCCGGTGCGACGTGCCATTTCCACCCCAGTGAGCCGACGACAGCTACGAGGAAATCGCCGATTCCACTTGAATCGCTACACGTCGTCACCGGAATGGATGAACGCAGATCAGCGCTTGGAGCGCTTGATCACCACCGTGCCGCCCCTGACCGCGCCCTTGAGCTGGAAGTGCGGGTTGCCCACGGTGTTGCGGACCTTGTCCTTCAGTTCGCCCGCGGTGATCTCCACGGCGTCGAAGTTCACCGACGACCCGGCCGGCAGCAGCATCTTCACCGTGCCGAGCGAGACGTCGAGGTCGACGTTCACGATCGGCGGCACCTCGGCGGCGGTGAAGTCGAGGTTGGTGGTGCCGAGGGTGTTGCGGATGACGAGCTCCTGCGGCACGACCCAGTGGCCCTTGCGGGTCGTGGTGCTCATCGTGTTCTTGAGTTCCGTGCGGGCGTGGGCCAGCTCGTTGTTGACCATGCCCGGCAGGTCGACCAGCACGGAGTTGAGGTCCGCCCTGGTCTTCGCGGCGAGAGCGGTGTCCGTGCGGACGGTGAACTCGTCCAGCGTGATCATGCCGCGGCCCACCGCCTTGTTCAGCAGGCTGACGACGTGCTCACGTTCCGCGTCGGACACGCGTAAGTCTCTCGGGTCTGTCATTTCTCTGCCTCCGGTTCGGCGTCGAGACCGTGCTCGATGGCATAACGCGCGAGCTCCACCCGGTTGTGCAGTTGAAGTTTCCGCAAAGTCGACTGGACGTGGTTCTCGACCGTGCGGTGGGAGATGACCAGGCGGTTCGCGATCTGTCGTGCGGTGAGTCCCTTGGCGACGAGCCGCAGCACCTCGGTCTCCCGGTCGGTGAGCTGAGGCTTCTCCTCGGAGTCGTCCGGGGCGGCGGCCATCCGCCGGTACTCGCCCAGGACCAGGCCCGCGAGGCCGGCGGTGAACACCGCGTCACCCGCGGCCGTGCGGGACACGGCCTCGACCAGTTCCTCCGACGACGCCGACTTCACGAGGTAGCCCGACGCACCGGCCTTCACGGCCTGGAGGACGTCGTCGTGCTCGCCGGACGCGGACAGCACCAGCACGCGCGTCTCCGGCAGCTCGCTGGTGATCATCGCGGTGGCGTCGACGCCGGACAGCTCGCCGAGGTTGAGGTCCATCAGAACCACGTTGGGACGCACGGCCTTCGCGATGCGCACCGCCGAGGGCGCGTCGCCCGCCGTCGCGACTATCTCGAAGCCGCGTTCCTGCAGGTCGCGAGCCACGCCCTCGCGCCACATCGGGTGGTCGTCCACGACCATCACCGAGACCGTCATCTTGCCGCCCCCTTCCTGAACACCCGCACCTCCCACTCCGTGCCCTCCCCCGGGCCGGTCTGGAGCTCGAGCGTGCCGCCGAGCGACTCCACCCGGCCTTTGATCGACTTCGCGATCCCCATCCTGCCTTCCCTGGCGGCCAGCGCGATCCGGCCTTCCGGGATGCCGGGACCATCGTCCCTGACGCTGAGCACGATCTCCTCGCCGAGGTCTTCGAGCAGCACCCACGCCCGTGCGTCCTCGCCGGCGTGCTTGTCCACGTTGGACAGCGCCTCCCGGACCAGCGACGTCAGCTCAGCCGCCGACGCCGACGCGAACATCACCTGCGTCGCGGGCGTCGAGACCTGGATCCGCGGCGTGGCGAGCATCTGGAGGCCGGGCCGCAGATCGATGTCGCCGTCCACTGTGGAGTCCACCGGCGCGGCCGCCACTAAATTCCTGAGCGCCACCTCTTGTTCGCCGGCCATCTTGGCCAGCTCGGCCGCCTCGCCGCCGACCTCGAGCCCGCGTTTGCGCACTCGGGCGAGGACCTGGAGCACGCTGTCGTGGATCGACCGGGCGAGCCGCTCGCGTTCGGCCGTGGCGGCTTCGGCTCGCAACGCCTGGGCGAGGAGGACGGCTGACCGGCGTGCCGTCGCGGAGGCCATGCCGACGACCATGCCCGCACCGGCCAGCAGCACGACGTCGCGCAGCAGGTCGAGGCTCGGCACGCCCTTCGTCAGATAGGTGGAGAGGCCGACGACCAGCCCGCCCGCCAGGCCCGCGTAGGCCCCGCCCAGCGCCCCCAGCGCGACCGCCGGAACGCACGCCCAGATCGTCGTGATCAGCGGGACGTTCAGGGTCAGCAGCTGGTGGTCGGTCATGATCAGCTGGGACAGCGCCATGAGGCCGCAGGTCAGGACCAGGTCGGTCAGCACCAGCGGCCACCGCCTGCCCCACGTCGTGCTGTACGCGCGGCTCGTGAACCCGGACCACAGCGCCATCACCCCGAGCGTCGTCCACGCGAGCCACGGCCGCACGTAGTCGTGCTGGTTCGCGAGGACGTTCGCCGTCGCGAAGAGGAATGTGACTATGCGTAGCGCAATCACCCCGCGCCACAGGGGCGTGGCCGGGTCGTCGATCACCTTCGTCACACGTTCGGCAGGCTCTTTGGGCACGCTGTGCTCCTTTCAGCCACCATCCTGCCGGGTGAACGTGTGCCAGCTAACCCCCAGGTGGCCGTCTTCTGCCGAACGGAGGAATGTGCGACGCTCTCCGGGTTCGGGGGAGGGGCGATGCGGGTGCGCGATTGGCCGGTGTGGACTCTGCGGCGGCCCGCGCTCTGCTACTGGCTGTTCATCGACGTGTGCGCCCTCGCGACCGTCACCTACGCGATCGTTTCTTCCGAAACGCCGTCACCCTCCGAAATCGCCAGGTTCGCCGCCATCGCCGGCACCGCGGGCGCCGTCATCATCGCCAGCTCCATCTACAGCCACCGCCTGGGTGAGACCGAGCGCAACCCGTGGGCCGCACACCTCTCCTATCTGACGGCCGGAATCCTCGCCCTCCCGCCGAACCTGATGGTGCTGCTGCTCTTCGGCCCGGCCCTGCACTGCCTGCTGGCCCAACGCCCGGAAACCCACCGCTGGCTCTTCACCCTGAGCGCCACCACCCTGGCCGTCTTCGCCACCCGCTACCTCCTCGGCTGGGTGGACGTGGACGGCAACCTGCTGGTCATGACCCTGGGCGCGAGCGTCCTGCTGGTCCTGCGGGCCGCCCTGATCGCGTTCGGCCTGAAGCTCCGCCGCCCCACCGCCACCTTCGAGGAGAACGTCGGCGAACCCATCGACGCCGTCCTGGGGATAGTGGCCGTGTCGATCGGTGGCCTCATGGGCTGCGTCGCCGCCTCGAACGCCATCCACGCCCTGATCGCCGGCCCGCCCCTGGCGTTGCTGGAACGAGCGGCCCAACTCCCCCAGTGGCGCCGCTCGGCCCAGCGCGACGCCAAGACCGGCCTGGCCAACGCCGTCCACTGGGACAGCCGGGCCCGCTACGAACTGACCAAGGGCTCCGGCCGCACCCGCCCCATGGCCGTGATGCTCCTGGACCTCGACCACTTCAAGAGGGTCAACGACGAGGTCGGCCACCTGGCGGGCGATGCCGCGCTGGCAGCGATCTCGTTGTTGTTGCGCGGCACGGTTCGTCGTGGCGACCTCGTCGGGCGGTTCGGCGGTGAAGAGTTCGTCGTGCTGCTGCCCGAGGCCACGCCGGACGAGGCCGAGTCCGTGGCGGAACGCGTGCGCAAGGCCGTGGCGGCGTTGACGGTGCCGACGATGGCGTACGACGGCAAGCCGCACGAACTGCAGGGGCTGACCGTGTCCATCGGGGTGTCCACGACGATCCGGTTCGGGTACGAGCTGCCGGACCTGCTGGTGGCGGCCGACGCGGCGTTGCTGGCGGCGAAGGCGTACGGCCGCAATCTCGTGTCGATGGCCTGACGCGTCTGAACGCTTTTGGCGCGCGTTGGCAAATACGGGTCGAAGAACGAAGCGAGACCCGAGGAGCTTCATGTCGTCAGACGCGGAACTGATCGGCAGATCGCTGCGAGGAGACACCAACGCGTTCGTGGAGATGATCAGCCGCCACGAGACCGCGATCGGCAACTACCTGGCGCGCCGCGTCGGTCGTCAGGTCGCGGAGGACGTGCTCGGTGATGTCTGGGTGGCGGCCTACGAGTCCCGTGCGAGCTATGACACCTCGCACCCCGAAGCCAGACCGTGGTTGTACGGCGTCGCGCTGAACAGGCTGCGCCGGTACTGGCGTTCCGCACCGGCGGAGGTGGCGGCGTCGGACATCGCGCACGGCGACGCGGGGGGATGGGACCCCTGGCCCGCGGTGGAGACCCGAGTGGACACGCAGGCGTTGCTGCGCACGGCACTGGCCAGGCTCAAGTCCGACGAACGCGAGGTCCTGGGCCTGGTGGCCTGGGAGGACCTGACCGTGGCCGAGGCCGGGCGAGTGCTCGAGATCCCGGCGGGCACGGCCCGGCGTCTGCTGCACCAGGCGCGCGTCGCACTGCGCGACTCGCCCGAGGTGATCGCGCTGCTGCAAGTACCGACAACGTGAAAGAACACCCCATGGACGAGATGGATCTGATGAAGAACCTCCGAGACGTGCCTTCCCCCGACTCCCAGGCCTACGACCGCGCCCGTGCCGCGCTGCACGAGTCGATGACGGGACCTGCGACCGTCGTGCGACCGAAGCGCTGGTTCACCTGGCCCCGGTTCGGGGGTGCAGTGGTCGGCGCGGCAGCCGTCGCGACCGCGATCGTGATGGGTTCGGCGGGCGGCGGCGTGCCGTCCGGCGGCGACCCGGTCGCGGCCCCGGCCCCGGCCCCGGCCCCGAAGACCGTCGAGTCACCGCTGGTGAAGCTCGCGTCCCAGGTGAAGGCGGCGGCGGCCGGGGCACCCACCGGTGACGCGTCCCTGGTCGTCACCACCAAGACCGCGCCGGACGGGTCGCCGTACGTCATCTACACGGTCTACTCGGACAGGGGCGACTACGTCCACGGCGACTCGGTGCAGGGCCTGGCGGACTCGGCCAGGAAGGGCCAGAACCAGGCCACCGAGTACGACGCCAACGTGCTGGCGGCCGCCCGCCTGGCCGCGACCGGCGACCTCGAGAAGGCCAGGTTCTCGATGATCACGGCCGCGGGCAACGGCTACGGCCTCGGCCTGAGCGACGCGGAAGCGGACAAGATCTGGAAGGAGAACTACGAGAAGACGTCCGCGGAACTCGGCAAGATCGGCAAGACCATGCCGCCCGCCAAGCCACGCCCGACCGGCAAGGAGCTGGAGGTCCGGCTCAACAACACGCTGTGGCACAACTCCACGTACGCGCTGTTCATGGGTGCCGCCAACGCCGAGGTGCGCGAAGGCGTGCTCAAGCTCCTCGCCACGCTTCAGGACGTGAGCATCGCCAAGACCGCCGTCGACGGTCAGCCCGCCATGACCCTCACCGCGGGCAAGGCCCTGCTGCCGTCCTCCGACGGTTCGCACGTGGTGACCGTCAACGCGGACAACGGCCTGCCGATCCGGAACGAGTTCGTGCCGACCCCCGGCTCCGCCGAGAAGGGCTCCGCGGCGAGCTACAAGTCGTCCCGCATCAACTACAACGACCTGCTCGCGGGCAAGATCTGACCCGAGCCGGAACGACGTGAAGAGGACCAGGCACCCGCCCGGTCCTCTTCAGGTCGTTCCGTCAGAGCTCCTTGACCCGTTCGCTCTTGTCGTCCTTCGGTGCCGTGTCCTGCGGGTTCAGCACGTCCACCTGCTCCGGCTCCTGGTTCGCGTCCGCATCGGATATCAGCGACCGGATCCCGGAGTTCAGCACCGCCAGCAACGGCACGGCCAGCAACGCGCCCGCGATCCCGCCGGTCACCAACCCGCCGGCGATCGCCAGCACCACGGCCAGCGGGTGCAGCTTGACCGCGCGCCCCAACAACAACGGCTGCAGCACGTGCGACTCCAGCTGCATGACACCGATCAGCACGGCCAACACGACGAGAGCCGCGATAGGCCCGTTGGTCACCAATGCGATCAACACGGCCACGGCACCCGTGAACACCGCACCGATAATGGGGATGAACGCGCCGAGGAACACCAACGCCGAAAGCGGCACGACCAAAGGCACCCCGATGATCGCCAGCCCGATCCCGACGCCGACGGCGTCCACGATGGCGACCACAGCCGTGGCACGCACGTAGGAGACGAGGGACCCGAAGCCCCGACGTCCGGCAACGTCCACACGCTGACGCACGTCACGAGGCACCGCACGGGTCACGAACCGCCAGATCCCGTCCCCGTCGTGCAAGAAGAAGATCAGCGTGAACAGCGCCAGCAACAACCCGGTCAGCAACTCGCCCAGCGTCGCGGCGGTCGTCAGAGCACCGGACGTGATCTCCGCCTGGTTCTCCTTGATCGTCTTCACGATGTCGTTGACGTAGCCCTGGAGCTGCTGGTCCGACAGGTGCGCGGGCCCGTCCTTCAGCCACTTCTGGATGGTGTCGAGCGACGCCGCCACCTGGGTCTGCAACTCCGGCAGACCGCGGGAGAACTCGCTGATCACGAACGTCAGCACGCCGCCGAGCACGCCGATGCCCAGGATCATCATCACCGTGGTGGCGACCCCGCGCGGCACCCGCCACTCGACCAGCTTCGTCACCCCCGGCGACAGCAGCGCCGCCAGCAGCAGGGCGATTGCGACTGGGATCACTATCGACGCGAGGAAGCCGAACGCGTACGCGACGACGTACAGCGCGGCGACGACCACCACGAACCGCCAGCTCAGCGCCGCGCTCACCCGCAGCAGCTTCGGAACGCGGTTGCTGATCTCCGACTCCGGCGTGCTCATGGACCTCAACTTAACTGTTCGGACCCTCGCCAAGCCGGAACTCCACCAGGGATGATCCGACTCGTCAGGGGAGGACGAAGTGATCAAGCCGGAAGACTTGACCGAAGTCGAGCGCCAAGTCGCGGGGGCCTACGCCGGTGGCACCGAGATCGACCTGACCGGACAGAGCGCCCGCGGCGAGGTGCTCACCGGCCTGTTGACCGGTATGTACCGCGTTCCGCGCAAGGGACTACCCGCTCTGAGGCTCCGCAACGCGCGAATCACCGGCAAGTTCGAACTCGAGGGCACGCGCGTCACGAGGGTCATCGACCTCACCCACTGCACGTTCGAGGAATCGCTCGACCTCCGGATGGCGCGCCTGATCGGGCTGCGACTCCGCGGCACCCGCGTTCCCGGACTCCAGGGCCGCAACCTCCGCGTGTTCAGCGACCTGGTCCTCGAAGCGGGCTTCACCTGCACCGGCACCGTCGACCTCACCGACGCGGCCGTCGACGGCACCCTCCGGCTCGCCGGCGCCGTGCTGCGGTCCAACACCCATCACGCCCTGCTCGGCGCACGGCTGCGCGTCAGCGGTTCCGTGCAGGCCATCGCGATGCGCGCCCAAGGCGAGGTCAGGCTGCGCGGCGCGAACGTCGGCGGCAGCGTCCACCTCGGCGGCGCCCGGCTGATCAACACCGGCAAGGACGCGCTCGACGCGTCCGGGCTCGTCGTCGCCGGCAACGTCTTCTGCAACGCCGAGGGCGGCCGCTTCACCGCCGACGGCCGCGTCCTCTTCGACGGCGCACGGGTCGGCGGCAACGTCGAGTTCACCGGCGCCCGCCTCAACTCCACCCACCGCGTCGACAACCAGGTGCTGGTCCTGCCGCACGGGTCGGCCGACGAGGCCGCGACGCTGGTGGCCGACCGCATCCGGGTCGAGGGCAACGTCGAGCTCGACGACGGCTTCACCAGCACCGGCACCGTCCGGCTGCCCAACGCGAGCGTCGGCGGGTACCTGCGGCTGTCCGGCGCGGTGATCGGGCCGCGCGAGGTCGCCGAGGAGCTCGCCGGTGACGTCACCAACCGCATCCCCGTCGCGGTGCACGCCGACGGCATGCAGGTGCGCGGCGACGTCGAGGCCCGCAGCGCGGTCAACGGCGCGGGCAGCCGTTGCCCGGCGCTCCAGACGTACGGGCAGGTCCGGCTGTCCAACGCGACGATCATGGGCAGCGCCAGCATGTCCGGCGTCTCGTTGCACGGTCCGGGCATCGACGTCCTGTTCGCCGACCGCCTCCAGATCGGCGGCACGCTCTTCCTGCGCGAGCTGAAGGCCAAGGGCTCGATCCGCCTGCAGAACGCGAACATCGGCTCCACGCTCGACCTGTCCGGCGCCGAGCTGACGTTGCCGCGGCTGCGTCCGAACGGCACGCAGAAGCCGTCGCTCGACGCCCGCGCCATCGTGATCGGCAAGGACCTGCTGTGCAGCCGCGGGTTCACGGCCGTCGGCGGCGTGCGGATCCGGCTGGGCGAGGTCGGCAAGATGGCCACGTTCAGCAACTCGCACCTCGGCTCGACGGCCGCCGACATCGCGTTGAACGCCTACGGCCTCACCGTGCACCAGTTCCGGCTGCACATCCCCGAGGGCCAGGAGCCCAAGGGCAAGGTCGTGCTGAGCCGCCTCAAGGCCGTGTCGGTGACCGACGGGCCGGGGCTGTGGGACGCCAGGGGCGGCGTCGCCGTGGACGACTTCGAGTTCGCCGGCATCACCGCCGACCCGGAAGTTCCGGTGCAGACGCGGCTGAAGTGGTTGCTGAAGGTGCAGCCGGACTTCGCGCCCGGACCGTACGAACAGCTCGCCGCCGTCTACCAGCAGGGCGGCGAGGAGGAGCTCGCGCAGAAGGTGCAGCTGGAGAAGCAGCGCCGCCGTTACTCGGAGCTCGGCAAGGCAGGGCGGGTGTGGGGCGCGGTGCAGCGGTTCACCGTCGGATACGGGTACCGGCCGTGGCTCGCGATCTGCTGGCTCGCGGTCTTCTGGCTCGTCGGCGCGCTGTGGTTCAACTGGCACCCGATGGTCCGGCTCAACAAGGACGAGGACCCGGTCTGGAACGCCGCCCTGCTCGCGCTCGACCTGTTGATCCCGATCATCGACTTCGGTCAGGACGGGAAATGGCAGTTCACCGGTGCGTCGCAATGGGTCGCGGCCGTGCTCGTGGCTGTCGGATGGGTGCTCGCTTCCACCGCTGCGGCAGGCGCGGCACGCGTTCTGAAACGCATGTGATTTCAGGCGGGGCGTTCACACGATGTAGTTAACCGGGCGCTCAGAGCGTGCATTCGGGGTGGATGGACTGGCAGAGTCGCCGACGTCGACTTGATCAGCATGATCGTCGGCGAATCCCTTGAGTGCCACTGAGTAGCGAGGTTTCCTGCGTTGTTCTCCGCTGATCTGCGAGCGAAGACGGGAGCGTCCGGCATGCGCCGGTTCGCCACCCGTGCGCTGCTCGCCGTCGGTGGGGCGATCGCGGGAACGGCCGTTGCCTGGGCGCTCGGCACGACGTCGGCCCACGCGGCCGAAGGTGCTGACACGCAGCAGATCGACATCGTCAGCAAGGTCGTCGCGTCCAGCGACGAGAAGCTGCCGGTCGTCGTCGTTCCCGCTGCGAAGGCAGTGCACAAGATCGACGAGACCTTGCGCGCCGAGCAGGAGAAGGCTCGCGCCGCCCTGCCGGACGTGCAGGTCAAGCAGGCGGTCGACCAGATCGCCGAGCGAATCCTGCCGCAGGTCACCAGGATCGGTCAGACGCAGGCGCCCGCCGAAGCGCGGATGCTCGACGTGACGTTCCCGGAGACTCCGGCTCCCGCCACCGAAGCCGTGCAGTCGGCGGACCCGGTGGTCTCGCAGTACACCGCACCTTCTGGTGCGTCCTGGACGGATCTGTTGGAGCACAACGACTTCGTCGTGCCGTCCGAACAGCGTCCGTCCCTGCCAGGCAACCCGATGCCGAAGCTGCCCGTCCCGGCCCCCGCGCCGGTGCAGTGCTCTTCGTGCCACGACGGTTCTGGCTCTGCAAAGGGCAGCGCGATCGCTGCTCTCGCTGCGTCCGGCAACGCTCACGGCATCTCGTCGACGCGCGCTCTCGCGCCGTCCACCGACGAGGTCACCGTGACGCCGGGCAAGCAGCCCGGTATCAACCCCGACTGATCACAGCGCGCGGTCCGCGACAGCCCTCCTCCCCACGGCTGTCCGGAATTCGACCGACGCGCTTTTTTCTTGCGCTCCTTCAGGTCGATCACCGCGTGCGACTCCCCCGGTGAAAGAACGCGCCTTCCCCTGCGCGTTTCTCGGCCCCACCTCCCATGAACCCCCGTTTTTCTGAACGGGAAATCTGGAAATAAGGAGATCTAATGCAGACCTGGGCAAAGCGCGGACTTCAGACCGCGTTTGTCACTGGTGGTTTGCTGATGCTCGGTACGGGCATCGCTTCTGCCCAGGAGAACGTCGACCCCGACGCCGCCCCGCCGGCCGTCGACGTCGCCGCCTCTGTTCCGGTCAAGGCCGACCAGAACAAGCTGGCCACTCCGGTCAAGGAGATCACGGTCCCCAAGGTGGACCGCACGATCAGCACGGACCGCGTCACCAGCGCGGTGCCCACCCGCACGGCTGCGCCCGTCGCGAACCCGCTGGTCCGTCAGGCCGGCGAGCGCCTGCAGGGCACCCCGCTGCAGAACCTCGTCCGCGGCAACACGATCCAGGCGCACGTCGATGTGCCGATCAACATCTGCGGCAACGCGATCGCGGTCCTCGCGAACACCGACGCGACCGCCGACTGCTCGCAGCACACGCACCGCGACGGCACGATCGTCACGGATGGCGCGGGCCAGGCTCTGGCCGGCAACGTCGTCGCCGTCAACCACATCCTCCCGGTCCAGATCACGGGCAACGCCATCGCGGCGGGTGGCAACGCCACCACCAACACGGCTGCCGAGCAGGTCTCGACGACCGGCGGCGACATCACCACCAACGGTGACCGCGGTGCCATCTCCGGCAACGTCATCGCCGAGCAGGGTGCGACCCCCGTCCAGCTCACCGGCAACGGTGTGGGCGCGGCCGGCATCGCGCAGGCCAACTCGACCGCCGACACGTTCGCCTCCTCCGAGGGCAACACCTGGACGAGCGGCAAGAGCAGCTCGATCTCGGGCAACGCCGTGCCGATCCCGCTGGCCCCGCTGGCCGAGGTCAACGGCAACTCCGCCGCGGGTGCGGGCAACTCCGGCACCGACTCGGTGCAGACCGGCACCGCGATCGCCGGTGGC
This sequence comes from Lentzea sp. NPDC058450, assembly GCF_042721395.1. Taxonomy (NCBI): domain Bacteria; kingdom Bacillati; phylum Actinomycetota; class Actinomycetes; order Pseudonocardiales; family Pseudonocardiaceae; genus Lentzea; species Lentzea sp. NPDC058450. Next base: position 145,405 of record NZ_JBHXLO010000011.1, on the reverse strand, counting down.
GACGTCGACACCAACGGCGACCCGGCCACGCTGGCCGGCAACATCGTCGAGCCCGCCCTCGCCGGCCCGATCACGGTCGACGACAACGCGGCCGCCGTCGGTGGCAACTCGGGTGCCGTCAGCGACACCTCGAACTGGTCGAACGCCGGTGGCACCAAGCACACCAGCGGCACCGGCTCGACCGCGTCGGGCAACGTCGCCGGCGCACCGATCTCGCTCCCCGCCGCCGCGGGTGGCAACGGCGCGTCCCTCGTGGGCAACGCCCTCACCGACCACGCGAACCAGGCGACCTCGAACGCCGGTGGCGAGACCTACACGCAGGCCGACAAGTCGGTCCTGTCCGGCAACATCGCCGACGTTCCCCCGGCCACGGCCGTGGACGTGTGCGGCAACGGCGCCACCCTCGCGGGCCAGTCGGTCGGCACCTGCGAGAACGACGTCAAGTCGACGACCAACGGTTACCAGGGCACGACCGGCAACGACTCGGTCATCTCCGGCAACATCGCGCAGACCCCCGTCGCCGCTCCGGCCGAGGTCTACGGCCTCGCCGCCGCGCTCGGTGGCCAGGCGGCCGGCTCGGCCGACGAGACCAAGCTGGTGCGTTCCAGCGGTCAGCCGAACACGCAGGACGACCACGGCACGGTCTCCAGCAACATCGTGACCGCCCCCACGGCCGTCGCGCCGCAGGTCTTCGCCGTCACCGCCGGCCTGGTGGGCAACACCACGTCCGACACGGCGAACGACACCACGGTCATCGCGGGCAAGGACCCGAAGGCCTACGGCAAGAAGTCCTCGGTCTCCGGCAACATCGTCCAGGTCCCGACCTCGACGCCGGCCCAGGTCTTCGCCGACGGTGCCACCCTGGTCGGCAACAACAAGACCACCGGTGACAACGCCACCGACATGAAGGCCGGCGGCGACGCGCTCACCACCGGTGAGCAGGGCTCCATCGCGGGCAACGTCGTGTCGGCTCCGGTCGCCACCGGCACGCAGGTGCTCGGCTGGTCGGTCGGCGGCGGCAGCAACGTCGACGCGTTCTCCACCAACGCCCTGTCGTCCGTCGCCGGTGGCGACGTCAACAGCAAGGGCGACGGCGGTGCCGTCTCCGGCAACCTGATCGGCGCGCAGCCGGCCGTCCTCCCGGCCGTCCCGGGCAACTCGGTCGCCGCGGCGGGCATCACCAACTCCGACGTGGTGTCCGACACCAACGTCATCTCGGGTGCCGACAGCTACGCCACGGCTGAGGACGCCTCGGTCTCCGGCAACCTGATCCACGTCCCCGCCAACGCCTTCGCCGGCGTGTACGCGGACGCGGTCGCGGCTGCGGGCAACGCGACGACCGTCACCGACAAGTCGTCGTACACCTCCGCCGGTGGAGAGATGCTGACCGAGGGCTCCGGCCCGCTGACCGCCCGCGAGATGACCGTTCCGGTCGAGGCGGCGGCCAAGGTCGCGCGCATCCCCGTCGAGGTCGTCGGCCAGGCGACCACGCTGGGCACGAGCGACGACACGCAGCTCACCGGCGAGGACACCGACGGCACCCTGCGCGCCGCGCAGCTCAAGGGCCTCGAGCTCCCCAAGGGCGTCGACAGCCTGCTGAAGGCCAACCAGGTTCCGACCTTCCACGGCCTCGACAGCAAGCTGCCGGTCAACCAGTTCCCGAACCCGGCTGACCTCGCGTCGCTGACCGGCCAGCTGCCCACCCAGGGCCTGCCCGGCGTGGCGCAGGAGCGCACCAACCTGCCGGTCAACGGTGGCCTCGCGAGCCTGTCCCCGAACGTCCAGGGCCTGCCGCTCGGCCAGCTGCTCGACGGTGCCAAGGACCTGGTCCCGGCCGGCGCCACCGAGCGTTCGCTGCCGTCCCTGCCCGTGACCGCCCCGGCCCTGCCGGTGCCGGTCCAGCTGCCCGCCCTGCCGACCGAGCGCTCGCTGCCGACGCTCCCGGTCGACGGCCCGGCCTCCCTCTCGGGTCTCAACCTGAACCCGACCCAGGGCCTGGCCCCGCAGGCCGACGAGCGCGCGCTGCCGCAGCTGCCGTTCAACGCCCCGGCGCTGTCCTCGCTCGACACGGCAAAGGTCTTCCAGACCGTGTCCGGCCTGCTGTAACACCCCTCCGCAACACCCGCTAGACCGCAACACCCTCCTCCGGTAAGAAACTGAGCCCCAGCGACACGACGGTGTCGCTGGGGCTCAGTGCCGTTCCGGGGGCTTTCGCGCTGTCCGGATGACGTCGCCAGGCTCGGCGTCCCCATCACTCGTCACCCAGTGCACAGTCGGCGTGCCGCCGACGAGCTGCCTGACCACCTCCGCGATGGGCGCGCCGTCCCCGAAGTCGTGCTCCGCCAGCACCGCCAGCGTCGAGTCGTTGAACCGCGCCACCGTGAAGTCGGGCCTGAGGCCGCCCCTGAGCTGCCTGGCCGCGCCGAGCACGTCCCCCGGCCCGCTGACCAGCACGAACGTGATGAGCGTGCCGCGTGTGCGCGCCCTGATGAGCGCCTGCTCCAGGCGGTCGAGCAGCAACGCGTGTCCGGGCAGCCCCGTGAGCGGGTCGTGCAGCACCCTCCGGTTCTAGCCGAGCCCCGCACCGCTTGACCAGCACGACCACCACGACGGGTGAGTCACGGGAGGGGTCCCGCGCCTGACTCCTTTCCGTGCTTTGAGGAATAAAGCGGGCAATTCGTAACGGGCTTCAAACCGTCTACGACGATTTCGTCGTGGTGGACACAACTGGCGTGCAGGTCCTCGGTTCCGAATTCTCTTCGCGCGCCGTTCCGATGCCTCCCAACAGCACCACGAGGATCGTGATGGGGGACATCAAGACGCCCGCGACCTGCAGCACGTCGGCAAGACGCCCGAGCCAGATCCACGCGACCGCGGTCGAGCGCGGTGCCGAGCGATGGCGCCCACCTGAATCCTGCCGATGACCGCCGGTCCTCGCGCGGTGTCGGCCACCTGAGGTGGTGGGTCGGGGCGCGCGTGTGAACGGTCTTCTGCTGCCGAACATAGGAGATCCCTCCGCCGCGTGAACAAGACGCGCGGCAGTGCTGGGTGCGCCGGGAACTCAACCTTTACCTCAAAAGATCTTGAAAATTTGTTGTCTTACCTGGTCAGGGGTTTGTGATGAGTGACCTTGTCGACGAGCGCGAGAGATACACCGACCCCCAGGACGTCGAACTCGTCCTGGCTGTGCAGCGCGCGCGACGGCCCGCAGAGCGGAAGCAGGCGTTCGAGGTGATCGTCCGCAAGTACCGGGTACGAGTCCTCCGGTGGTGTCTCAGCCGTCTTGGCGACGAGGTGAACGCACACGACGCTTGCCAGGACACGTTCGAGGCGGCGTTGGCAGGGATCGGCCAGGTCAAGGAGCCCCATCGACTGAGGTCGTGGCTCTACACGATTTCCAAACGCCGTTGCATCGCGATCATCAACGGGAAGCGTGAGCGCGGCATCGTTGCGTCGGACATGACTCTGGAGATCGAGGAGCATCAGCGGGTCGAGCACGAGCTCGACGACCTCCAGCAGTTCTTCGACAGGTTGCTCGACCAGGTGATCGACTCACTCGGGCCGGCAGAACGCGACCACGCCAGGGTCGTCAGCTCCGGGCCGAACCTGAGCGGCGAGGAACTGGCGGCCAGGCTCGGAACGAAGACCGCGCAGGGCGCGTGGAGCCTCGCGTACAAGATCAGGGTGAAGATCTCGTCCGGCCTCCGTGCGCTCGCGCTGGCGAGAAAGGGCCGCGAGGACTGCGCGCTTCTTGACGGAGTCGTGCTCAAGGAGAAGGACTGGAAGGGAGAGGAGGTCTTTACCAAGTACCTGCGGACCGGAATTGCCTTTCACTGGAACCGCTGCAGGACAGCGTTCCTCTCTCATCCCCGCAACGAGTGCTGGAAGCAGACGACCACCTGCACGCACTGCAGCGGGTGCGCGAGGAAGAAAGACGAGCAGGTCAAGGAGTACATGCCCGCGATGGCTCCCGTCCTGGCGGCATTGCCGTGGAACGAGCCGCTCGCGGACTTCGAGGACGACGAGAACGAGCAGGACGGCCAGGCACCTCCTGCGCGTCGTCGGGGCACTCGCGCGTTGGTCGCGGGTGCAGCGCTCCTGATCGTCGCGATCTTGGTGCTGTTGTTTGCGATGCCCGACTCCCAAGAGGTTGCGGCACCGCCTCCAACGCCGCCGTTCCGGTCGATCGCGTACACCAGCAACGACAACGTCTGGTTGCTGCCGGCACCCGGCGAGCAGCCGAGGCCCGTCGGTGAACCGACGACCAACCGGGTTCAGCGCCTAGCCGGGTGGTCCGCTGACGGCAGGCTCATGGCGTTCTCCACTCAGACCGAGGATGCGGTCGGTGTCTACCTGTACGAGCCGAGCAGCGGTAAGCGTCGAGCAGAGGGCTGCCAGGGGTGCAATATCGGGTTCGTTGGATCGACGCCTGTCATCACCGACGTCAACAGCCCGACCGGGTTCTCGACTTTCCCGCTCGACGGTGGAGGGGCCCCGTTCACCGTGTCCGGGCTTTCCACCGTTAGCCCGGTCGAGAACTTCTACGGAAACCTTGTACCGCGGTTTGCCTTCTCCGCTTACGGCGATCAGTCCGGCCAGGACATCTATCTGATCGAAAGCCCTCAAGGCCCCGAGCGGTTTCCGTTCACGCTGTACTCGGTGGATGGAGGTGGTGTCGCGAAGTCCGTCTACAGCACGAACGAGTCGGTTTTCGGTGCCTTCTACGACAGCAGCCGAAAGAGTCTGCTGGTCATCGCTTCCCAGGACGGTGGAAACGTGGTTAGGCAAGTCGATCCGAGGTCAGGAGCGGCTCTCTCCCCGGACCTCACCGTCGAAAGGTCGGCTGTCACAGGTGCACAGGGTCTACAGCTGGCGACAATGGGGTTCGACGACCAGGGCAGTCCCTACGCCGTGACTGTGGCAGTAGGCAACCTGAGCTGGGATCCGGCCACCGGCCCGCAGGTGGAGAAGACCACCGCCACCACTTACCGCCTCTCAGGCGGAACCTGGGTCGCCTCTGCTGATCCGTTGACGACTGACGTCGGCAACGGGTGGACCGCGACGATGACCTACGACTCCGTAGCGGGCAAGGTCGCGCTGGGCACGCTCGTCTTCCGGAAGGAAGGGAGCACCGAGATCTCGATTCCGTCCGTCTCGAAGCCCGCGGTGCTTCTCGCGGGCTGACGGATCAGGTCTGGGCCAGGTCCGTGAACCGCGAGTAGTGCAGCTGGTGCGCGACGACGATCGTGGCCGTGGGGCCGGCGCGGTGCTTGGCGATGATCAGGTCGGCCTCGCCCGCGCGCGGGTCGTCGCGCTCCCACGCGTCCGGTCGGTTGACCAGGATGACCATGTCGGCGTCCTGCTCGAGGGAGCCGGACTCACGGAGGTCGGAGAGCATCGGGCGCTTGTCGGTTCGTTGTTCCGGGCCGCGGTTCAGCTGGGAGATCGCGATGACCGGGACGTGGAGTTCCTTGGCGATCAGCTTCAGGTTTCGGGAGAACTCCGAGACTTCCTGCTGGCGCGACTCGGTCTTCTTGCCCGACGACATCAGCTGGAGGTAGTCGACCACCACCAGCTTGAGGTCGTGGCGTTGCTTCAGGCGCCTCGCCTTGGCTCGGATCTCCATCATCGTGAGGTTCGGGCTGTCGTCGACGAAGAGGGGGGCCTCGCTGATCTCGCTCATCCGGCGGGCCAGGCGGGTCCAGTCGTCGTCGCTCATCGTGCCGCCTCGCATGTCGCTGAGGCGGATGCGGGCCTCGGCGGAGAGCATGCGCATGACGATTTCGGTGCGGCTCATTTCCAGGCTGAAGATCGCGCTGGTCATGCCGTGCTTGACGGAGCACGACCTGGCGAAGTCGAGGCCCAGCGTCGAGTTGTGCGTGGGGATCATCGTCTGGCCGGCCAGGTAGAGGTGGTCGTGGTTGTCGACCTCCACGCAGCGGACCGGGACCGAGGCGACCGGGCGGACCGCGAGGATCTCCACCTGGTCGTGCTTGCCGAGGCTGGCGGTGAGCTCGTCGACGTCCCGGCGCAGGCGGGCGAAGCGGCCGTCGATCTGGAGGGCGGCCAGGAGTTCGGCGCGCTGCTTGGTCGAGGCGCGCAGATAAGTGGCCGGGATGTGCGGGTCGTCGGCGAGGTCCAGGTCCTTGGCGACGCGGAGTTCCTCGTCGGTCAGTTCGAGGTCGCCGAGGCCCGAGAGGAACAGGCCCAGCGCGCGGGGTGACAGCGGCAACGCGGCCGGAGCCAGGTCCCAGGCTGCCGACAGGCGCACGTACTGGCGGCACAGGCCGACTCGGTCGAAGAGCTGCGCGGTGGTGCGGATCGCCCAGAAGCCACCGGTCTCGGAGCACGACTCGGTCAGCCACTGGTGTTCGGCGTCGGCGACGATCACCGTGCCGTCGGAGAACTCCACCTCGAAGCACGGGCGGCCCGTCATCACCTCGGTCGCGGCCACGACTCGGGTCGGGCGGCCGTCGGCGCCCATCAGGTACGAGCCGACCGTGACGGAACCCATCGTCGTCCAGCCGGACGGGGTCGGGAGCGGGGTGTCCAGCGCCAGCGCCTTGCCGACACCGGGGCGGGCGGCGACGATGATCATCTGGCCGCCGTGCAGGCCGTTGGTCAGGGCGTCGAGGTCCGCGAAGCCCGTCGGGATGCCCTGGGAGATGCCGCCTCGGGACGCGATGGCGTCGATCTCGTCCATCGTCGGCTGCAGCAGGTCCTCGAGGGCGACGTAGTCCTCGGTGGTGCGGCGGTCGGTGACCTCGTAGATCGCCGCCTGCGCGCGGTCCACGACCTCGTCCACGTCCGCGCCCTCGGCTCCGTTGTAGCCGAGCTGGACGATTCGGGTGCCGGCCTCGACGAGACGGCGCAGGACCGCCTTCTCGGCGACGATCTCGGCGTAGTAGCCCGCGTTCGCCGCCGTGGGAACGGTGGCGATCAGCGTGTGCAGGTACGGGGCGCCGCCCACGCGCAGCAGTTCGCCGCGGCGTTCGAGCTCGGCGGAGATCGTGATCGGGTCCGCCGGTTCGCCCCGGCCGTAGAGGTCGAGGATGCAGTCGTAGATCGCCTGGTGCGCCGGGCGGTAGAAGTCGTTGGGGGCGAGGGCCTCGATGACGTCCGCGATGGCGTCCTTCGACAGCAACATGCCGCCCAGGACGGACTGCTCCGCGGCCAGGTCCTGCGGCGGCTGGCGCTCGAAAGCGGGTTCCGCCATGCCCCGGTCGTCCACGAGCGCCACTGCTGAATCACCCCTGCGAAGAGTCGAGAAGCCGGTGCCTGAGTCCCCTAGTTGTACCCCGCGGCACCGACAATTTCGGGCGGCCACGCTGTGCGATGGGGTCGCCCTGGTGGCGACGCTAGAGGGACCCGTCCGGAGCAAGCAAACCAGCGTGTGGATCGCCCTGTGGACAACTGGGGGACAACCTGTGGATGGTTGCTCACAGGGCTAGGAGCGCTGGGGACAACCTGTTGACAACCGGTGGAGTGACAGAAATAACCCCAGCTCAAGGCCTGTGCACAAGTTGTGGAAAAAGTTGTGTGCCACGCCGTCGGCGTGTCGCGAAAAACACCTTCGTCGGCGTGTCGCGGCCCCGGTAAACACTCAGTTTATCCACAGGACGTGGACAGACACGCACTGGTCCGAACGAGCGAAAGCGCCACCCACCCGGAGCATTCCGGGTAGGCAGCGCTTCAGCAAACCGAACCATGGGTGATCCCCACCAAAGGGTGGTGATCAAGCCCCGAGGAGCACTTACTCGCCCGCGGTCACATTCAGCGGGAGGGCGACGGTGACCTCGGGGTGGAGGCGAACCGTCACCGAGTGCTTGCCCGTGGTCTTGATGTGACCCGGCAGCTCGATGGCGCGCTTGTCCAGCACGGGACCACCGGCGGACTTGACGGCAGCCGCCACGTCCGCGTTGGTGACCGAGCCGAACAGCTTCTTGGAGCCCGCGGCGGCCTTCGCGGTCAGGGTGACGCCACCCAGACCCTCGAGCGCGGCCTTGATCTCCTTGGCGTGGTCCAGGTCGCGCACGCGGCGGGTGTCCTGCGCGCGGGTGATGACCTGGATCTGCTTCTGCGCGCCACGGGTCGCGACGATCGCGAGACCACGCGGGAGCAGGTAGTTGCGGCCGTAGCCGTCCTTGACCTCGACGATGTCGCCGGGAGCGCCAAGGCCGGAAACGTCAGCGGTGAGGATGAGCTTCATCGCGAATGTCCCCTTTCTTAGCGAGCGGTCGAGGTGTAGGGCAGCAGGGCCATCTCACGGGCGTTCTTCACGGCAACAGCGACGTCGCGCTGGTGCTGCGAGCAGTTGCCCGTGACGCGGCGGGCACGGATCTTGCCGCGGTCCGAGATGAACTTGCGGAGCAGCGTCGTGTCCTTGTAGTCGATCAGGGACGCGCTCTTGTCCTTGCAGAAGGCGCAGACCTTCTTCTTGGGCTTGCGCACAGGCGGCTTGGCCATGTGTCTCTAACTCCTGGATACGCAGTGAATGAAGTACTGGATGACCGGTGCAGTTCGGTCTAGAAGGGGGGCTCGTCGGCAAAGCCACCGGAGCCGGCCGGCGGGGCGGAACCCCACGGGTCGTCTGCCGGCGCGCCGCCGCCACCGCCACGAGACTGCTGACCGCCGCCGCCGCCGAAGCCGCCGCCACCGCCGCCGTCTCCACGGCTGACCTTGTTGACCTTCGCGGTCGCGTAGCGCAGCGAGGGGCCGATCTCGTCGACCTCCAGCTCCACGACGGTGCGCTTCTCGTTTTCCTTCGTCTCGAAGGAACGCTGGCGCAGCCGTCCTGTTACCACCACTCGCGAACCGCGGGTGAGCGACTCGGCCACGTTCTCGGCGACCTGACGCCACACGTTGCACCGCAGGAACAGCGCTTCGCCGTCCTTCCACTCGCCGGACTGGCGGTCGAAGGTGCGGGGCGTGGAGGCCACCGTGAAGGAGGCCACCGCGGCACCGCTCTGGGTGAAGCGGAGTTCGGGGTCGGCAGTCAGGTTTCCGACTACCGTGATCGTCGTCTCACCAGCCATGTCTTGGGAGCTCCCCTAATCGAGGTTCGTCAGGCCTTGACGGCCGACTTGGCGGGCTCGCGGCGCAGGACCTTCGTCCGGAGCACCGTCTCCTGCAGACCGAGCTGGCGGTCCAGTTCCTTCACCGCGTCAGGCGTCGAGGTCAGGTCGAGCACCGCGTAGATGCCCTCGCTGTTCTTGTTGATCTCGAAGCTCAACCGGCGCTTGCCCCACACCTCGACCTTCTCAACGTTTCCGCCCGTGGTGCGGATGACGTTGAGGAACGTGTCGAGAGACGGCGCGATCGTGCGCTCGTCAAGGCTGGGGTCGAGGATGACCATCACTTCGTAATGACGCATGAGGACCACTCACCTCCTGTGGACTCGCGGCCACGGGCTTTCCGTGGCAGGAGGGTCGTCGCGTCAGCAACTGACAAAGGTTAACAGAGCGCGTCCGGCGACTACGCAGGGGTGCGGCGGAGCACCCAGGTCCGCACCAGCGCGCCCGTGACCAGGGCGAGCATCAGCACCGCGACCAGCACCGGAGCACCGACCCCGCCGGGGCCCGAGAGCCGCGGCAACGCCGTCGCGCGACCGGCGGCCTGGATCGAGTCGCCCGCGACGCCGACGCCGTTGGACGCGCGCGGCACCTGCGAGCCGTACCGGACGCCGGGAGACGGCGAGTACAGGCCGGGCATCGCGAACGGCAGCGAGCCGTAGCTGAACAGCGGCACGCGGCCGAAGTTCGAACCGATCGGGTACAGCGAGAAGTCGCGGTTGCTGGGCGCGCCGGCACCCACGCCGGGCACCCCGGGCTGCGTGCCCGGCTGCTGCGGCTGGGTCCCCGGCTGCCCGCCGGGAGGCTGCTGACCAGGCGGTTTCGGCTGGCCGGGCAGCTGCGGCGTCAACGCCTGCGACTGGTCGGCGATCGCCTTCGACCCGTCCTGGATCGGCGCCGCGACCTGGTTCACGCCGGTCACGACGACCTGGCAGCCCGAGGTCAGGGTCTGCCGCACGGACTTGTCGAGCTGGCCGAGGATCGGGCCGAGCAACGGGATCTTGTTGACCTCGGCCATCACCGCGTTGGCGATCGTGGCACCGGAGATGGTGGTCGTCCCGACCTGAACAGCGCCGATCGGCATGGGCTTGGCCTGCGCGAACGCGTTCTTGAACGGTTCAGCGAGCGGCGGCCCGAGCAGCGGAACGGCGCGGATGAGATCGGTGATCGGCTGCGTCACGGCAGCCGGACTGAGAGCGACGGGCGTGCCGGGTGCGCCCTGCACGGACGTGGCACAGCTCCCGACCACGATGGGATCAGCCGCGTGCGCGACCCCGCCCACCGAAGCGGACGCCAGGGCCAGCAGCGCCGTGGCGGCGACGCTCAACAGCCTCATGCGAACCCCTTTCCTACTCTCAAGTAACGACCGTAGGTCCTGGTGGTGACGCGAGCCACCCCCAGTTTTTCCAGTTACTCCTATCGGCGGCGGCTGCGATGGCGTTATGGGCGCCGACTACCCTCCTGCGTATGCGCATCGGGGCCCATGTACGCGACGACGACCCGGTCGGCGCCGCGGCCGAACGCGGGGCCGAGGTCGTCCAGTTCTTCCTGTCGGATCCCCAGGGCTGGAAGAAGCCCAAACCCCACCCGCAGACGGAGGCCCTGCTCGCCTCCGACCTCGAGGTGTTCATCCACGCCCCGTACATGATCAACATCGCGTCGCTGAACAACAAGATCCGCATTCCGTCCAGGAAGAACGTGATCCAGCACGCGGAGGCGGCCGCGACCGTCGGCGCCAAGGGCCTGATCGTGCACGGCGGCCACGTGACCAAGGGCGAGGACCCGGCCGAGGGCTTCGCGAACTGGCGCAAGTTCTTCGAACGGCAGGTCGCCGACGGCGGCTTCGCGGTCCCGGTGCTGATCGAGAACACCGCGGGCGGCGACAACGCGATGGCGCGCTCGTTCGACAACCTCAAGCGCCTCTGGGACGCCGTCGGCGAGTTCGGCTCGGGCTTCTGCCTCGACACCTGCCACGCGTTCGCGGCGGGCGAGGACCTGGTCGGCATCGTCGATCGGGTGAAAGCCATCACCGGCCGCATCGACCTCGTGCACCTCAACAGCTCGCGCGACGAGTTCGGTTCCGCGCGCGATCGGCACGACAACATCAAGACTGGCACCATCGACGCCGACCAGCTGGCGGCCGTGGTCGCCACCGCCGGGTGCCCCGTCGTGGTGGAGACACCGGACGAGGGCCAGGCGGAAGACATCGCCTTCCTGCGCGACCGCGCCGGCCGGTGAACACCGTGCACGAGGTGGTGAGCGTGACGCCCGAGCGAGGCGACGGCGGGCGTTTCGCGAACCGCTTCGGCAGGCCCGCCGCTGTCGTGCTCGTGCTGCTCTGCGGGCTCACGCTGCTCCTCGGCTTCATCAACAAGGACCGCTGCACGGGTCCCGCGTTCGACCAGTGGGGCCGCACGCAGCCCGACTACGACGAACGCAACAAGGAAGACGTCTGCTACTCCGACATCCAGCACCTCTGGATCGGGCGCGACATCGACCGCCACGTCTTCCCGTACGTCGACGGCGGCATCAACGACAAGGGCACCCTCATCGGGGGCACGGTCGAGTACCCGGTGCTCTCCGGCCTGCTGATCTGGGCCGGCGCGATCTTCGCGCACAACGACGCGCAGTACCTGCTCTTCTCGTCACTGCTGATGGCGCCGTTCGGCCTGCTCACGGGCTGGTTGCTGGGCAAGCTCGCCCGCTGGCGCGCCCTGCTGTGGGCGATCGGGCCACCGCTGATCCTCTACGCGTTCCACAACTGGGACCTGCCGGTCGTGCTGTGCTCGGTCGCCGCGGTCTTCGTGGTGCACCGCTGGAACCGGCCGCTGGTCGAGAGAGCGACGGTCGCGTCCGTCCTCCTCGGCCTCGGGTTCGCGTTCAAGGTCTACCCGGCGGCCTTCGTGCTGCCGCTCATGCTCTTCGTCGCCACCGGTGGCTGGCGCGGCCAGGAGATGCCGAACGGCAAGAAGGTCGACGTCGCCGGCGCGGTCAAGGTCGGCCTCGCCTCGATCATCACGGTCGTGCTGGTCAACCTGCCGTTCGCGATCGCCGGGTACGACGGCTGGGCGGCGTCGTTCGAGTTCCAGCAGCTCCGCCGGGTCGACATCACCACGAACTCGATCTGGTACTGGGGCCTGCGGCCGTTCATGGGCGACGACCCGATGCAGTCGGTGGTCGGCGTGATCTCGCCGATCGCGATCCTGGTCTCGTTCGGGATCGCCGCGGGCTACGGCTGGATGCGCTTCCGGCGTGAGGGCAGCTACCCGTGGATCGCGGTGTCCGGCGCGATGCTGTGCGGCTTCATGCTGCTGCACAAGGTCCACTCGCCGCAGTACACGCTGTGGCTGGTGCCGTTCCTCGTGCTGCTGCGCGTGCGGCTGATGTGGGCGCTCGCGTACTACGTCGTCGACCTCGCCATGGGCATCGGCATCTTCCGCTGGTTCTGGGCGATCGAGTTCGGCCAGCCCGCCGGGATCTACGACAGCTTCTCCGCGCAGGCCGTGATGATCGGCGTGTGGGGCCGGGCCGCGTTGCTCGTGGCGTTGTTCGTGGTGTTCCTGAAGTCGAAGGACGTCACCGAGGACGACCACGAAGATCTGAAGTTCGTCCGCGGTGCGGTAGCCACCAGAGCCTGATCCGACGCAGACTGCACCCGTGAGGGTGATCTTCGCGCTGGCGTTGGTGCTGGTCTGCGGTGCCTCCGGCGTGCCCGTGCGGTCGGAGGTGATCCGCTGGCTGCCCGTGTGGCAGGCCGTGCCGACCCAGGCCGGCGCGGTGCCGGACCAGACCGTGCGCACGACCGTCGACCTCGCGGCGGGCGGCACGTCGGTGCGCGTGCGGCTGTCGAACCTCCTCGGCACCAAGCCCGTCCGCGTCCAGGAGGTCGTCGTGACGGCGGACGGCGAGTCGCGCCGGCTCACGTTCGGCAGGTCCACGGCCGTGACGATCCGTGCGCGCGGTGAGGTCTACAGCGACGCGGTGCAGCTCAAGGTCACTGACACGCTCGACATCAACACGTACACGCCGGCCGGAACGCCGTGCCAGGCCCGTGCGCACCGCACGATCACCTCCACGCGGGAGCAGATCTGCCTCGTCTCGGCGGTCGAGGTCGCGGGCTTCACCGCGCCGGGCGCCGTGGTGATGTTCGGCGACTCGATCACCGAAGGCTGGTACGAGAACACCTGGCCGTCGCTGGTCGAGACCGACTACGCGGTGCTCAACGCGGGCATCAACGGCAACGGGGTGGTGCTGGGCAACGCGCCGATGGTCACCCGCGTCTACCGCGATGTCCTCTACAGCAAGGAAGTGCGCAAGGTCGTGCTCCTCGGTGGCATCAACGACATCCAGAGCGGGGTCAGCGCCGAGAACGTCATCGCGGGCATCCGGACCGTGCAGTCCCGGTGCCGCCACGAAGGCGTGGAGTTCCGCGTCGGCACCATCACGCCGTGGCGCGGCTGGGTCAACTGGACCGAGGAACGCGAACAGCAGCGGCAGAAGGTGAACGCGTGGATCCGCGCCACCTTCCCCGACGCCATCGACTTCGACGAGGCTGTGCGCGACCCCGCCGACCCGCTCAGACTGAGTCCGGAGTTCGACTCCGGTGATCACCTGCATCCGAACGGGACCGCATTCGGTGCAATGGCTCGCCTCGTGCGGGTTTGACCAGCTGACGATCCGGCGCGTCGGCCAGCACGCCCGCCAGCGGGTCGTCGCCCGCCTGCCGCACCAGGTCGCGTTCTGGGTGGTAGATCTCCTTGAGGATCAGCACGCACAACGTGATCACGGCCGCGTCCCGCAGCAGCACGGCGCCGAGGAACCAGTCGATCGGCAGTCCCTTGTGGTCGGTGCCGAGGTAGAAGTACATGCGCGGCACCCACACCAGCGCGTCGACGGTCATCCACGCCAGCAACAGCTTCCAGCGCGGCAACGCCAGCACGGCGAGCGGCACCAGCCACAGCGAGTACTGCGGGCTCCACACCTTGTTCGTCAGCAGGAACGCCGCCACGACCAGGAACCCGAGCTGGGCCAGCCGCGGCCGCGTCGGTGCCGACAGGGCCACGTACGCGATGCCGGCGCAGCAGACCAGGAACAGCACCATGCTGACCGTGTTGAGCACCGTCGGCGGTTGCCCCTGCGTGAGCCCGGGATCGAAGCCCTGCCAGCCCGTCCACTGCACGAGGACGTTGTAGAGCGTGTCCGGGTCAGCGTTGCGTTCGGTGTTGAGCCTGAAGAACTCTCTCCAGCCCGTGTGCGACGGCGGGTACAACGCCAGCGGTGCGTTCACCAACGCCCACGCGCCTATGGCAGCGGCGGTGGTGGTGAGACCGACCTTGAGTCTGTTGGACCGCCAACACAACAACAGCAACGGCCCCAGCAGGAACAACGGATAGAGCTTCGCCGCGCCACCGAGCCCCAGCAGGACACCGGCGAGCACGGGTTTCTTCCGCGCCCACGCCAGCAGGCCGGCCGTGGCGAACGCCGTCGCGATCGTGTCGAAGTTCGTGAACGCGTGCACGATGACCAGCGGGGACACCGCCACGATCGCCGCGTCCCAGGTCCGCCGCCGGGCGATGCGGGCCACCGAGAACACGGTCACCAGCCACGCCACCGCGAGCCAGAACGCCGTGACGTTGAAGAACACGATGACCGTCATCGGCAGACCGGGCACCAACGCCACGAGGCCCTGCGCAACGCGCGCGTTGAGCCACATGAACAAGCCCGTGACGACCGGGTACTCCATGTACCGGACGTGCTCGGTCGGCTTGCCCTCGTCGTCCTTCCACGACGTGATGTACGGGAAGGATCCCTGCTGGTCGAGCCGTTCCGCCGTGTAGAGCGGCACGGTGTCGGAGTAGCAGAGCGCGGTGAACTGCTTGCTCCCCCGCCAGTCGAGCTGCACGACGCCCTTGTCGTCCACGTACTGCTGGATGCACGGCGACTTCTGCACCCACCCCAGCAGCAACGTGACCACGGCGAGCATCAGGATCACCCGCACTGCCGTCCAGAAGTAGTTCCTGCCGACCAGCGCGTGCTCGCCCAGCGGACCGCCGAACGGTCTGCTCAGGCCGCGCGCGAGCGACTCGGTCCACGTCGGTGCGACGCGCTCCTCTGGCGTGAGCGAGTCGGTGTCGTCCTCGGCGAGATCCTTCTCGGGGGACTCGGCGGGAAGCTCGGCAGGGCTGCTGGGCACGGGGCGGATGTTACGGCCAAGACCGTTTCGCCGTGGTCAACATCCCAGGTAACGGCACAAAGCGAAGGGGCCCGGTGCGCTGTGCACCGGGCCCCTTCACTGGTCAGCCTCCTGGGTTGCCCCTCGGCCTCCCCGTCTGCGACGGGTCCGGCGGGTCGCCCGACGGGTCCTCGCAGGTGATGCCGGGGATGCAGGGCTTCGACGGCTGCGTCTGCGACGGCTTCGTCTCCGAGGTCTGCTGCGGCGGAGGGTTGTTGCTCGACTGCTGGTTGTTGCTCGGCGGGGCCGACGGCGGGTCCGACTTCTTCGGCGGGTTGAAGTTGCCGATCGGGTTCGGCTTCGGGAACGCCTCCTTCTGCGCGCCCGCGAGAGCCCCGTCCATGAACTTCTTCCACATCAGGCCGGGCAGACCGGAACCGAAGACGGCCTTGCCGGTCTTGTCCTTGATGGCCACGTTGCCCTGGTCCTTGCCGACCCACACGGAGGCGGACAGCTGCGGCGTGTAGCCGACCATCCAGGCCTTCGAGTTCTGGTCGAGGCTGCCGGGGAGCTCGTGCGTACCGGTCTTGCCGGCGCACGGACGGCCACCGGCACACGCGATGGCGCCGGTCGGGATCTCCTTCAACGTCTCGGTGACGTTGTCGGCGATGTCGCGGCTCTTCGTCTCGACCGGGTCGAACGCCGGGACCGCCTGGTCGACGTGCTGGTAGAGCACGTCACCGGTCGGGCCGACGACCTTCGTGACGAAGAACGGTTCGCGGTACATGCCGCGGGCCGCGAACGTCGCGTACGCCGACGCCATGTCGAACGGACGGACCTGCGCGCTGTCCGCGCCGATCGCGATACCGGCGGTGGGGGCGTTGCCGCCCTCGCCGACCAGGGTCTGCTTCTCCTGGCCACCGACCCGCACGACCTTCGGGATGCCCGCCGCGTGCGCCGCGTCGGCCACGGCCTTGGTGCCCGTGCCGTTGGGACCCGCCACCATGTCGTAGAACACGGTGTTGAGCGATTCCTTCATGGCCTGCTTGATCGGGCACTGCTTGCCGCACGTGGTGTTGCCCGCGTTGCGGACCTCGACGCCGGCGATCTTGCGCGGGGTGGCGTCGTAGGTGTCGCCGATGCCCTTGCCGTCCTTCAGAGCGGCCACCAGGTCGAACGGCTTGAACGACGAGCCGGCCTCCTGGATCGTGCCCTTGGCGTAGTCGATGCCCTTCAGGCCGTCCTTGCCCGGGTAGTAGGCCCTGACCGCGCCGGACTGCGGCTCGATCGCGCTGAGCGACGTGCGCAGGTCCGGGTCCTGGCCCTCCATCACCGAGTTCACGGCGTCGAGCGCGGCCTGCTGCATCTTCGGGTCGATCGTCGTGGTGATCGTGACGCCGGTCTTCTGCGCGCGCTCCATCGTGATGCCGACGCGTTCGCTGTCGATCTCGTTCTGGACCTGCTGGCTGACGCGGGCGAGCGGGCCGTCGAGGCTCGCGGGCTGCGTCTGCTCGAACGGCAGCGGGGTCGGGTACTTGCGGGCGTCGTAGTCGGCCTGGCTGAGCCAGCCCTTCTCCCGCATCTGCTTCATGACGAATTCCCAGCGGCCCTTCGCGTGCTCCTCATCTTCGGACCAGGAAGGGATCTGGATCATGCCGGCGATGAAGGCGGCCTCGGACGGGCTGAGCTCCGCCATCGGCTTGTTGTAGTAGACCTGCGCCGCGGCCTTCATGCCGTTCGCACCACGACCGAAGTACACCGTGTTCATGTACGCGGTGAGGATCGTGTTGTGGTCCGACTCGTTGCTCATCTTGTAGGCCTTGACGAGCTCGGTGAACTTACGAGTCAGCGTCGGCGCCTCGTTGTTGGTCGCCTTCTTGATGTACTGCTGCGTCAGACCGGAACCACCCGAGCTGCCACCCGTCGCCTGGATCCAGACGGCGCGCACGATGGCCTTCGCGTCGAAGCCGGGGTTCTCGTAGAAGTTCGCGTCCTCGGCGGCCATGACGGCCTGCTTGACGGTCTCCGGGAGCTCCTCGTACGTGAGCATCGTCCGGTTCTCACCGGGCGAGGTGATCTTGCCCATCTCGGAGCCGTCGGCGTAGAGCAGCGTGATCGTCTTGTCCTGCTGGTCCGCGATCTCGTTCGGGCGCGGCCAGTCGACGAGCGGGTACGTGACCGCGATGGCGATCACCGGGCCCAGGATCATCAGGCCGATGGCGACGAACGCGCCGATGCGGACGCGCTTCCAGATCTTCTTCTTGCGCAGCCGACGCTCCTCCTCTTCGGTGAGCTCCGGCTCGTCGTCGTAGTACTCGTCATCGTCGTCCGCCACGCCGGCCATGAGGAACTCGTCGTCAGGCTCGCGGTGGGTGATGAGCTCGGGCTCGCGCTGCGTCGGCCGGTTGACCGGCGGCATCTGCGTGGTGCGCTCCTCGCCGGGATTGCGCGGAGGCATGCCGGGGCGGCCGGGGCCACCCTGCGGACCGGGTCCGCCAGGGCCACCGGGACCACCGGGGCGACGGCCACCGGGCGGCGGCGCGATCGGCATGCCACCGGGAGGCGTCGGCGGACGGTTGCCGCCGGGGCCTCCCTGGGGACCGCCGGGGCCACCCTGCGGGCCGGGTCCGCCCGGACCGTTCATCGGACGGCCGGGACCGCCAGGTCCACCAGGAGCGCCCTGAGGCGGCCCACCCTGCGGACCGCCTGGTCCGTTCGGGCGGCGCGGGGGCTGCTGCTGTGGGAAACCACCGGGCGGCGTGCCACCCTGAGGAGGGCGCGCGAAACCGCCGGGCGGGGTGCCCGGTCGCGGCTGATTCGGGACATCGCGCCTCGTGCCGCCGCCGTCCGGGTCGTCCCCGGTCGGCCACTGCGGCTCGCCTCCGCGCTGCCGGTCATCATGCTGGTCGTTCACGTGAAAAGGCCTCCCAGACCGGCGTGCAACAGCACACGGTTCGGTGGTCGTACTTCGTTCGGAGCAGTGTCACCTGACGGTCATTCGGCCGCAGTCCTCCTGCGTGGCTTTTCCAGCCCACGCTTCCCCAGGACGTATGACTGCACCAGGTGGTTCCAACTGCACGTGCGGCAAACTTCAACTACGTACACGGAGAACTCGTCGAAGAGGTTCGCCATCTTCACCAGTTCTTCAGGTGTACGAGCGGAGCCGGCCGCGTGCTTGAGCTCGTCACCGTAGACCCACGACACGTGGGTCAGCGGTTCCTTCCGGCACACCGGACAGGGCACCTGGGTCGCCGTTCCGTGGAACTTCGCAGCTCGCAGCAGGTACGGGGACGCGTCGCAGACCTCCATGGTGCCCGTACGACCGGCATGGACCTCCGCCAGCAGCGCACGGCGCTGCAGCGAGTAGTCCACCACCTGTCGTTGGGTCAACACGTGACAAGAGTACGTGCCGGGCGCTTTTCGATGATGGGCCGTTCAGGGCAGCGGTCGGCGACGCGGTATCACGGTGTGCCACATCCCACAGTTCTGAGGAGCACACGATGTATCGCGCCGATATAATCACCTCACCTATCGGTGCAGGTGCGGGGAGGTGACTCGTGTTCGAGTTCGCGCTGCTCGGCCTGCTGCACGAGGCGCCCATGCACGGCTACGAGCTGCGCAAGCGCTTGCATGACCTGCTCGGAGCGTTTCGCGCGTTCTCCTACGGATCGCTGTACCCAACACTGCGGCGACTCCAGAGGGCGGGCCTGATCGTGGAGGAGGGGCCGGAGGAGTCGGCTCT
Organism: Lentzea sp. NPDC058450; assembly: GCF_042721395.1. Lineage (NCBI taxonomy): Bacteria > Bacillati > Actinomycetota > Actinomycetes > Pseudonocardiales > Pseudonocardiaceae > Lentzea > Lentzea sp. NPDC058450. The sequence continues at coordinate 126,420 of NZ_JBHXLO010000011.1, read as the reverse complement.
TTCTTGGGGACGTCGGGCTCGCAAGGTCTACAAGCTGACCCCGGACGGCAAGGAGCGGTTCGCCGACCTCCTGGCCAACGCGGGGCCGCAGACCTGGGACGACGACTCGTTCGGGGTCCACCTGGCGTTCTTCTCGCGCACGCCGGCCGACGTCAGGATGCGCATCCTGGAAGGCCGCCGGCGATGTGTCGAAGAACGCAGGGAGGGCCTGCGCGAGCGACTCACGCGCACGGGTGAGCAGATCGACCGCTACACCCGTGAGCTGCACAGCCAGGGCCTGGAGAGCACGGAGCGCGAGGTGCGGTGGCTCAACGAGCTCATCGCGCACGAGAAGTCCGAGCAGGACGAGCAGTAACTCACATGTTGATCAAGGAGGACTCGGCAATGGGCGAAAACCGCCGCACCGTTCGAGTGGCCATCGTCGGGGTTGGCAACTGCGCGGCGTCGCTGGTGCAGGGCGTCCACTACTACCGTGACGCCGACCCGAGCACCCGCGTGCCCGGTCTGATGCACGTGCAGTTCGGTGACTACCACGTGCGCGATGTCGAGTTCGTCGCCGCGTTCGACGTGGACGCGAAGAAGGTGGGTGTCGACCTCTCCGAGGCCATCGGGGCCAGCGAGAACAACACCATCAAGATCGCGGACGTCCCGCCGCTCGGCGTCACCGTGCAGCGCGGCCACACCTACGACGGTCTCGGTCGCTTCTACCGGGAGACGATCGAGGAGTCGGACGCGTCGCCGGTGGACGTGGTTCAGGCGCTGCGCGACGCCGAGGTCGACGTGCTGGTCTCGTACCTGCCCGTCGGTTCCGAGGACGCGGACCGCTTCTACGCCCAGTGCGCCATCGACGCCGGTGTCGGCTTCGTCAACGCCCTGCCGGTCTTCATCGCGTCGGACCCGGAGTGGGCGGAGAAGTTCCGCGCCGCCGGCGTCCCGATCGTGGGTGACGACATCAAGTCCCAGGTCGGCGCCACCATCACGCACCGCGTGCTGGCGAAGCTGTTCGAGGACCGAGGTGTCCAGCTCGACCGCACCATGCAGCTGAACGTGGGCGGCAACATGGACTTCCTGAACATGAAGGAACTGGAGCGCCTGGAGTCCAAGAAGGTCTCCAAGACCCAGGCCGTCACGTCCCAGGTGGACCGCGAGATGGGCAAGCGCAACGTCCACATCGGCCCGTCGGACTACGTCGCGTGGCTCGACGACCGCAAGTGGGCCTACGTGCGCCTCGAGGGCCGCGCGTTCGGTGACGTGCCGCTGAACCTCGAGTACAAGCTGGAGGTCTGGGACTCCCCGAACTCCGCGGGCATCATCATCGACGCGGTCCGCGCGGCGAAGATCGCCCTGGACCGCGGCATCGGCGGCCCGATCCTCTCGGCCTCCTCGTACTTCATGAAGTCCCCGCCCGTGCAGTACTCGGACTCCGAGGCGCACGAGGCCGTGGAGAAGTTCATCCGCGGCGAGGCGTAGTTGCTGCTGGGGCCGCCCTTCTCGTCGGGGCGGCCCCTTCTTCTAGCGCTTGGACAGCCGGAGCTTCTGCCAGCTGCCGTCCGCCGTCCACCCGCCGTCGACGGGCAACGCGACCCCGTTGACGTACCGCGCGTTGTCACTCGCCAGGAACCGCACGGCCTGCGCGATGTCGTCCGGCGCCGCGAACCGCCCCATCGGCACGTGCTCGGTGATGTCGTCGTCCACGTAGTACCCGCCGGCCTGCGACTCGACGTCCATCTCGGTCTTGACCCACCCGGGACACACGGCGTTGACCCGCACTCCCCTCCCGCCCCACTCGACGGCCAGGGTGCGGGTGAGGCCGATCAGCCCGTGCTTGGTCGTGTTGTACGCGGCCCGATCCGCGACGCCCTGCAACCCGGCGACGGACGCGATGTTGACGACGCTGCCGCTGCGCTGGTCGAGCATGATCTTCCCGAGCGCCTGCGTGAGCAGGAACGGCCCGGTCAGGTTGACCGCCATGATCCGTTCCCACTGCTCCAGGCTCGTGTCCTCGAACGGCACGATGCCCGCGATCCCGGCGTTGTTGACCAGCACGTCCACCCGCTGATGGGTGCTCATGACGTGCTCGGCGAGCCGCTGCACGTCCGAGGCGCTCGCCACGTTGCCGACGATCCCGTCCTTGCTCTCCTGCAGGTCGAAGCCGACGACGGCGAACCCGTCCTCGCGCAGCACGTCCGCGATCCGCAGCCCCATGCCCTGCGCCGTGCCGGTGACCACAGCAACTCGTTGCGTCATACCGCCACGCTAAGGACGGCCGTCAAGGCGCGACAGACACGTTCGTGTGTTCGGAGTCTCAGCGAAAGCCGCGCTTCCGCTACCTTCGGCCCGATGCGCACGCTGCTCGTCGCCCTCCCCGGCCTGGTCCTCGCCGGCATCGGCCTGACCCACCCCCACCACCTGGACGCGACGACCGCGCAGTGGTGGCAGAACATGCACATCATCCTGGCGGCGGTCTTCCCGCTCCTCGGTGCCGCGCAATGGGTCCTGCTCGACGACAGCCCGCGCTACGTCCGCTACCCGGCCCGCCTCGCGGCGTTCGGCTACGTCGTCTTCTACGGCGCCCTCGACGCGTTGGCCGGCATCGGCGGCGGCGCGCTGGTGCTGCAGAACGGCGGCCGCACGCCCGGAGACGAGGCGATCTTCAAGATCGGCAACCAACTTGGAACCGTTGGCGCGTGGTGCTTCTTCGCCGCGAGCCTCGCCATCGTCGTCTGCGCGCTGCTCAAACACCGCCTCAAGGCGATCCCCGGCGCTGTCTTCCTGACGCTCGGCAGCTACCTGTTCCTCAGCAGCCACATCTACTGGCCGAAGGGCGTCATCGCCTGCACGTGCATCGCGATCGGCCTGGCCGCGCTCAGCTACGTCAGCGCACCGGGCAGGTCGGCGATGGAACCCAGCACCCGCACCTGAGCCAGCACGTCCGCGGCAGGCGGGAAGTGCGGGTTCGGCACGGCCAGCACGGTCATGCCCGCCGCCAACGCCGCCTTCAACCCGTTCGTCGAATCCTCGACGGCATAACAGGATTCCGCCGCAACACCCAACTGCGCGGCCGCCGCCAGATACACGTCCGGCGAGGGCTTCCCGGCCGCACAGGACTCCGACGACACCGCGACGGGCACCGGCAACCCGGTCACGTCCAGGAAGACCTTGATCAGCACGGCAGGCGCGGACGACGCGATGGCCACCGGGAACCGCGCGGCCACCGCCCGCACCGTCTCGACGGCACCTGGCAGCACCGGCAGGTGTGCGGCGTAGGCCTTCTGCATCTCGGCGATCACGCCGGCGGAGACCTCGTCGGGCGTCAGCCGAACACCCACGTCCGACACCAGGTACGCGGCCCACTCGGGCGTCGACATCCCCTGCATGGCACGGGTCGCCTCGTCCGTCCACACCCCGCCGTGCGCGGCGGCGAACGACTGGCGCACCTCGTCCCACACCTGCTCGGAGTCGATCAGCACGCCGTCGAGGTCGAAGATCACCGCATCCACGCCCCGAACCGTACCCTGTGGCACAGGATACTTCGCTATGCTAAGCAAAATCGGTTAGGCTAGCTAAGTGAATTTCAAGGCTCAGCCCAAACAGGTCTGGATCACGGCGTTCGCCGCCGTGATCGCCTTCATGGGGATCGGGCTCGTGGACCCGATCCTGTTGTCCATCGCAGAGGGTCTGCACGCAACACCGTCGCAGGTCACCCTGCTCTTCTCGTCCTACCTCGGCGTCCAGGTCGTGGCGATGCTCTTCACGGGCGCGGCCACGGCGCGGTTCGGCGCCAAGCGCACGCTCGTCGGTGGGCTCGCGCTGATCGTCATCGCCACGCTGGCGTGCTCGGCGGCGGGGAGCATCGGCCAGTTGGTCGGCCTCCGGGCTGTCTGGGGGCTCGGCAACGCGTTCTTCATCGCCACCGCGCTCAGCGTCATCGTCGGTGCGGCGAGCGGCGGGCAGAAGGCGGCGATCCTGCTCTACGAGGCCGCGCTCGGTCTCGGCCTCAGCGTCGGGCCGTTGCTCGGCGCTCTGCTGGGCAGCATCTCGTGGCGCGGGCCGTTCCTCGGCACCGCGATCCTGATGGCGGCCGCGTTGATCCTTTGTGCAACGTTCCTGGCCAAGGACTCGCACCAGGACCGTCCGAAGATCGGTCTCGCCGATCCGCTGAAAGCTCTGAAAAACCCGACGCTCTTCCGCACCAGTGTTGGAGCGGTGCTCTACACGGCGGCCTTCTTCACCGTGCTGGCGTGGTCGCCGTTCGTCCTGCACTGGGGCGCCGTCGAGATCGGACTGATCTTCTTCGGCTGGGGCGTGTGCGTCGCGGTCTCCAGCGTCTTCCTGGCGCCTCGGCTGGCTGACAAGACGGGCGAGAAGCGCGCGATCATCGGCTCGGTGCTCGCGTTCGCCGTGCTGATGCTGCTGATGGCGGTGCCCAGCAAGCCGTTGCTGGTCGTCGCGATCATCGTGAGCGGCCTGGTCAGCGGTCTGCTCAACACCCTGTTCACCGGCACTGCGATGAGCGTCAGCGACGCGCCGCGGCCGGTGGCGAGTGCCGGCTACAACTTCCTGCGCTGGCTCGGTGGCGCGCTGGCGGCGACGTTCGTGAGCCACCTCGCCCAGCCGTTCGTCGTCGCGGCGGTGCTGTGCGCCGGGGCGGCCGTCCTGCTCGCGTTCAACCGAACTGATACGCGCGAGGTACCTACGGAAGTCGTGATCGCGAGCGAGCAGCTAGTCGGTTAACAAAGGGTGAACTACGGTCGGTGCGTGTTCCCGCACCGACCGTAGGAGGCCACCACCATGATCCCCCTGCCGCTCGTCAACCACCGCGTCGGCAGAGCCGCGGTGACATGCGAATACCGCTGCGGCGACGCGTGCTTCCACGACGTTCCGAACACTTCGGACAACCCGTACTTCGGCGACCTGATCAGCCGCCGCACGGCGCTCAAGGCCGGCGCGGTCGTCGCAGCCGCCGCCACCGTCGCCACGCCCGCGACGGCAGCCGCCGCACCCGACGAGAAGTCCCAGGGCCGCCCACCCAAGGGACTCGACTTCAAGCCCGTCGCGGTCAACACCAAGGACGAGGTCGTCATCCCCGAGGGGTACGAGCAGGGGATCGTGATCCGCTGGGGCGACCCGCTCTTCCCCGGCGTCCCCGAGTTCGACTTCGCGAACCAGACCGCCGCGAAGCAGGAGAAGCAGTTCGGCTTCAACTGCGACTTCGCCGCCATCCTGCCGCTGGACCCGTTGGAGCTCAGCGGGATCATGGTCACGAACCACGAGTACACCAGCGAGCCGTTCATGTTCAGCGGCTACGACGCGAACAACCCCACCGAGGAACAGGTCAAGATCGCCTGGGCCGCGCACGGGCTGTCGGTGTTCATGATCAAGCGCTCGCTGTTCTCCGGCCACTACCGGCCGCGTTTCAGCAAGTACAACCGCCGCATCACCCTCAACACGGCGTTCGAGGTGCGCGGCCCGGTCGCCGGCAGCGACCTGCTCAAGACGTCGGCGGACCCGACCGGCCGGAAGGTCTTCGGCACGATCAACAACTGCTCCGGCGGCGTCACGCCGTGGGGCACGATCCTGTCCGGCGAGGAGAACTTCAACCAGTACTTCGCCAACGCCGCCGGCCGCAACGACCCGCGCCTGACCCGGTACGGCGTCACGGGAAACGCCACGACCCGCAAGTGGGAGCGCTTCGACAAGCGCTGGGACCTCGCCAAGGAACCCAACGAGGTCAACAGGTTCGGCTGGGTCATCGAGCTCGATCCGCACGACCCCGACTCGACGCCGGTCAAGCACACGCACCTCGGCCGCTTCAAGCACGAGACCGCGAACATCCGCGTCGCCGACGACGGCCGCGTCGTCGCCTACTCCGGTGACGACGAGCGGTTCGAGTACATCTACAAGTTCATCTCCAACGGGAAGATGAAGCGCGGCAACAGCAAGTCCGCGCGCCGCCACAACATGACGCTGCTCGACGACGGCACGCTCTACGTGGGCCGGTTCAAGGGCGACAGCCCGGTGAGCGAGATCGACGGCACCGGAAAGCTGCCCAGCGACGGCAAGTTCGACGGCACCGGCGAGTGGATCCCTTTGGCGGCGGGCAAGAAGTCGTTCGTGCCGGGAATGACCGCCGAGGAGGTCTACGTCTTCACGCGCGAGGCCGCGGACAAGGTCGGCGCGACGAAGATGGACCGCCCCGAGGACATCGAGTGCCACCCGCGCACCGGCACGGTCTACTGCGCGCTCAGCAACAACGTCGAACGCGGCGTCACGGCCGGCAAGGAAGGCGCGACCGAGCCGAACCCGCGGATCAACAACCGCCACGGCCAGGTCCTGGAGATCACCGAACGTCGCAACGACGCGCTCTCGCTGACGTTCAACTGGGGCCTGTTCCTGGTCTGCGGCTTCCCCGACGACCCGAACACGTACTTCGGCGGCTACGACAAGTCCCAGGTCAGCCCCATCTCCAGTCCGGACAACGTGGCGTTCGACCGGTACGGCAACCTGTGGATCTCCACCGACGCCGACGGCAAGCTCGACGGCCTGAACGACGGCCTCTACGGCGTGCCGCTGGAGGGCCCGGAACGCGGTCACCTCAAGCTGTTCCTCACGGTCCCGCGCGGCGGTGAGACGTGCGGCCCGGTGATCGGCGAACGGGTCATCACGGTCTGCGTGCAGCACCCCGGCGAGGTCGACGGCGCGAACGCCGACAAGCCCGTCTCGAACTGGCCGGACCGGGGCACGGCACGACCGCGTCCGTCCGTCGTCGCGGTGTGGCGCAAGGACCGGGGGCGACTGGGAGAGATCGGCTGATCACGGCGCGTGCTGTGATCGTTCGGGTGTAGTACGAGTTCGCCCGCCGTTCACCTGCTGGACGGCTGGCGAACTCGTTCGGCTCTTAGGTTCGGCCAGTTCCCACACTGACCGATCTCGGAGGCCTGCGTGTCCTCACCCACCGATCGGGGCCGTCGCCTGCTGCCCCTGCTCACGGCCAACCACCCGCTCGGGCGGCAGGCCGTCACCTGCGAGTTCCGCTGCGGCAACGCCTGTGCCCACGAGGCGCCCAACACCACGAAGAACGCCTACTTCGGCGACGTCGTGCAGGAGGTCGTGAGCCGCCGCGGCATGCTGAAGGCCGGTGCCGTCGTCGCGGCCGCCGGTGCCGGCGCGCTCGCGTTCTCCGGTTCCGCCGCCGCCGCTCCGGCGCAGCAGCACGACGCCTCGGCTCTCGGCCGCGGCGGCAGCAAGGACCCTGGTGGCCTGAACTTCGAGCCGGTGGCGCCCAACACCCTCGACCAGATCACCGTGCCCAAGGGGTTCCAGCAGGACGTCGTCATCCGCTGGGGCGACGGGATCCTCGACGACTCGCCGAAGTTCGACTTCGACAACCAGACGCCTGAGGCGCAGGCCAAGCAGTTCGGTTTCAACAACGACTTCTGCGGTCTGGTCCCGGTTCCGGGCTACCACGACAGCTGGCTCATGGTGAGCAACCACGAGTACACGACCGAGTCCTTCATGTTCAAGGACTGGTCGCCCACCACCATCACCGAGCGCCACGCCAAGATCGCGTGGGCCGCGCACGGCCTGTCCGTCGTGATGGTCGACCGCGACCCGCGCACCGGCAAGCTCTTCGTCTGTCCGGACGACAAGCGGAAGTACAACCGCCGCATCACCCTCACCACGCCGTTCGAGGTGAAGGGCCCGGCCGCCGGTTCGAAGTTCCTCAAGACCTCGGCCGACCCGACGGGCCGTCGCGTGCTCGGCACGCAGAACAACTGCGCCGGTGGCGTCACGCCGTGGGGCACGATCCTGTCCGGCGAGGAGAACTTCAACCAGTACTTCGCCAACGCGAGCCTGGTCACCGACCCGGACACGAAGGCCAAGTTCGCCCGCTACGGCATCAGCGGCGGCGCGTCCCTGCGCCAGTGGGAGCGCTTCGACAAGCGCTTCGACCTGTCCCAGGAGCCCAACGAGGCCAACCGCTTCGGCTGGATCGTCGAGATCGACCCGCTCGACAAGAACTCGACGCCGGTCAAGCACACCGCGCTCGGCCGCTTCAAGCACGAGGGCGCGAACATCATCGTCGCCAAGGACGGCCGCGTGGTCGCGTACATGGGCGACGACGAGCGCTTCGACTACATGTACAAGTTCGTCTCCGACGAGAAGATGCAGAAGGGCGACTCGAAGCGCGCCCGCGAGCACAACAAGCAGCTGCTGGACAAGGGCACGCTGTACGTCGCGCGCTTCACGGGTGACAGCCCGGCCGCCGAGATCATCGGTGACGGCACCCTCCCGGCCGACGGCGAGTTCGACGGCTCGGGCGAGTGGATCGCGTTGGCGCACAACGACAAGTCGTTCGTGCCCGGCTTCACCGCCGAAGAGGTCTACGTCTTCACGCGCCTCGCCGCGGACAAGGTCGGCGCCACGAAGATGGACCGCCCCGAGGACGTCGAGCCCTCGACGCACAACCGCCGGATCTACGCCGCGCTGACGAACAACACCGACCGCGGCAAGGCGGGCAAGGAAGGCCCGACCGAGATCAACCCGCGCAACGGCAACAAGCACGGCCACGTCCTGGAGATCGAGGAGCGCCGCAGCGACAACACGGCGCTGACGTTCTCGTGGAAGCTGCTGCTCGTCTGCGGCGACCCGAAGGACGCGGGCACGTACTTCGGCGGCTACGACAAGTCGCAGGTCAGCCCGATCTCGTGCCCGGACAACGTCGCGTTCGACACGCACGGCAACCTGTGGATCTCCACGGACGGCAACGCCCTGGCGTCCAACGACGGCCTGTTCGCGGTGCCCGTCGAGGGTCCGAAGCGCGGCCAGGTCAAGCAGTTCCTGACCGTGCCGAAGGGTGCCGAGACCTGCGGTCCCGTCATCACCGAGGACTTCGTGCTGGTGTCCGTGCAGCACCCCGGTGAGATCGACGGCGCGTCGGCCAACAACCCGCTGTCGCACTGGCCGGACGGTGGCACCTCGCAGCCGCGTCCGTCCGTCGCGGTGGTGTGGCGCAAGGACCGCAGGAAGATCTGCGACTGATCGTTCTGATCATGTGTCCTGGCTCACTCTGATCATGTGAACCGGTGCAGCCGCCCGCCCGTGTCATGGGTGGCTGCACCGCGGACAGCCAAAACCCCGAAAGTCCACTTTGGCTGTCCACTTTGGAGTGAATCGTGAATATTCGTCTTCTCGTTGGTGCTGCTGCTCTTCTGGGTCTTGCTGCGTGTGGCACCCCCACCGCCGGCACCGCGACCCCCACTCCCGTCGCCCAGCAGCAGGACGTTCCGGTCGCGGCAGCCGTCCAGGTCCCGGCAGGCCAGAAGCTGGTCGGCAAATACCAGGCCACGGGCGTCCAGACGTACTCGTGCCAGGGCAACGCGTGGAAGGGTCTAGAGCCCACCGCGACGTTGGTGGACAAGGACAACAAGCCGATCATCATCCACTCCCGCGGACCCGTCTGGATCTCCACCGTGGACGGCAGCGCGGTCGAGGCCACCCCGGTCGACGGCGCCAAGAACGACGTCAAGAACGCGGTGCCCGAACTCCTGCTGAAGACCAAGGCCGCGCGCGGCGACGGCCTGTTCGGCAAGGTCTCCTACGTCCAGCGCCTCGCGACCGAGGGCGGCGTCGCCCCGGCCGGTGGCTGCAAGGCCGGCGCCCAGACCTCCGTCGCCTACAAGGCCCTCTACACGTTCTACGCACCGGCCAACTGAGACGGTCGTTTGAACCGGTCCTGATCCCGGACCGTAGGCCCTGAAGTGATGAAACGTGCTGGCTTAGTCCTGGTCTCATCAACCCTTCTGGGCATCCTCGCAGGAGGTGTCGGCTCCACCGCGGCGCCGACGCCGGATGCCATGAGCGACACCAACACCGCGAGGGTCGCACCCGCGGTCCAGGTGCCGCCCGGCAACAAGCTCGTCGAGAAGCTCTACGCCAAGGGCGTGCAGACCTACACGTGCACGTCCGGCGCCTGGAAGAGCCTGGAGCCCGCCGCCACCCTGGCGGACCGGCTCGGGCGCGCGGTCGGACTGCACTCCCGCGGTCCGATCTGGGTCTCCACCGTCGACGGCAGCGCGGTCGAGGCCGCCCCGGTCGACGGAGCCCGCAACGAGGTGCCCGGCGCCGTTCCGGAGCTCCTGCTCAAGGCCAAGTCCACCAGGGGCTCCGGTGTGTTCGCCGGCGTCAGCTACGTGCAGCGCCTCAACACCAAGGGCGGCCTCGCCCCGACCGGCAGCTGCACCGAAGGCGCCCAGACCTCCGTCCGCTACGAGGCCCTCTACACCTTCTCCGTCCCGGCAGTCTGAGACGAGGGGGCGACCGAACTACAGTTCAGCCATGACTGATCGTCCGGTCGCCCTCGTCACCGGGGCATCCAGCGGAATCGGCGCGGCCATCGCCCGCAGCCTGGCCCCCACCCACGACCTCCTGCTCGGCGGCCGCGACGAGGACGCCCTGTCCGTGCTGGCAGCCGAGCTCCCAGGAGCCCAGCCCTGGCCGTTCGACCTCACGAACGTGGCCTCCGCCGACCTGGCCGCGGCCTCCCGCCTCGACGTCCTGGTCCACAGCGCGGGCATCGCCCTGCTCGGCCCCCTGGGCGAGGCCACCCAGGACGACTGGCGCCGCACCTTCGACGTCAACGTCTTCGCCGTCGCCGAACTCACCAACCTGGTCCTCCCCCAGCTCCGCGCCGCAGGTGGCCACGTCGTCCTGATCAACTCAGGCGCAGGCCTCGCCGCCAACCCGGGCTGGGGCGTCTACGCGGCCTCGAAGTTCGCCCTCCGCGCCTACGCCGACGCCCTCCGCGGCGACGAGCCGGCGTTGCGCGTGACCACGGTCTACCCAGGCCGCACCGCCACGCCGATGCAGCAGGACGTGCGCCGCCAGGAGGGCGGCGACTACGACCCGTCCAAGTACATCGACCCGGCCTCGGTGGGCCGCGCCGTGGCGTCGGCCGTGCTGGCGACGCCCGACGCGCACATCACCGAGATCAACGTGAGGTCGCGCCCGCACTAGTTGTCCACAGGCTTGTCAACAGCCTGTGGCTAGAGGTTGACGCTCCGGAGTCGTCCAGCTGAGGCGTGACTAGTCGCGCGATCGTCGCTTGGACAGGGCTACCGCGACCAGCGATGAAAGTACTATTCCAGCAGAGAACGCGACAGCTTCGCGCTCTCGGCTGGGGCTTTGCCGGGTTTCGACCGGCTTCGGTTCGGGTTTGTTGTCCTGGCTGCGCACTTTGCTGATCGGAACGCCGTCTTCTTGTGGGCCATCGGGTTCGTCTCGGTGCCACATAAGTGCCCAGAACAGTGTGATCAGTGCGATCACGCAGGCTTCGAACGTGATAACGAAGGCGAGGTATTCATGCCAGCCGAGCAGCATGTTGACGCATCCGTCGCCCGAGGCGGGAAGGGTAGACAAGGCAAGCGCTTCCCCGATCATAAGGAAGAACACTGCGTTAAGCGTCAATGCTTTGCCGACAGGCTCTCGCGTTAGCTTGGAGAAGAATCTCGCCTCCAGTCCGAGCGCTACGAGTAGCAGTGGAAGAACCTGGCTGACCTGCGCAAAGTACTCCTGGTCGATCGCGTTGCCGCACAGTGAGTTCAGATAGTTCTCGATCTCAATCCGACTGGTGCCGCCAAGCTCTTTGAAATCGCGCTCGGTCAGCTTGATGTGCGATATGGACCTGTTTGTGCCGTCGTCAATTACTCGCCACAGTGTCGAGCTGAAATAGGCGGCTAGTGTGCCCAGTAGAAGTGGTATTGAGGTGCGGAAGCGAATCCAGGCGGCCTTCGTTGTTTTTCTGTGCTTCTTTGGTAATAGCCCCTGTGGGAAGTAGCCGACTGTGGCTGCGAGGATTACCGCCAATGCTGCCACGTAGCAGATGGAGAGGATCAGGTCGATGCCGATCGCCTGATGTCCCCATTGAAAGGTTGCTGGCAGATCGAGTGCCAGCGTCGCAAGTGCCCCGATCAGCCAAAGAATGAGGAATTTGCCGACGGCAAAATCTGCCCTCCGCCAGTACGTGACGGAGGTGAGCAGCAGGGCGATCGCCAGCAGGCCTGCGTCAACGGTGGGGAGTAGCCACCAGGGCCACCTGACTCTGGGCTGGTTCGTGATCGCCTCTACCAACTCCGCGCTGAAGACGAGTAGCGCGAACAGCACAGCGATCGCGATGAAACCAAGTCTGGGGAAGGCGTCGTTCTCACCGGGTGTTTGTGCGGGTGACAAGTTCCCTCGCTGTTTGGTTGAGGTGAGTCGTCGGCACAACAGACGAGTTAGGAACTCCGGAGTCGTCGCGCCACCGCGGTGACTCCGGCCTGCGCCTCGTGCCGGTCCACCCGAGTCGACTCCCCGTCGGCCACGACGTGATCCCCGGCCACCCACACGTCGGTGACCCGCCGCGACCCCGACCCCCACACCAGGTTGGCCAGCAGCTGCGCGTCCGGCGCGTCCAGCCCCGTGGCGAAGGCGGGGTCATCAGCGGCGATGTGCACGACGTCGCCCCACCGCCCGGCCTCCAACGTCCCGATGTCGTCGCGCCCGAGCGCATCCGCCCCGCCCCGAGTCGCCATCAGCAACGCCTGCGCGGCCCCGAGCACGGTCGCGTCCATCGTGGAAACCCGAGCCAGCAGCCCAGCCAGCCGAGCCTCCTCGAACAGGTCCAGGTCGTCGTTGGACGCGGGCCCGTCGGTCCCAAGACCGACCGAAACCCCGGCGGCCAGCATCTCCGGCACCCGAGCGATCCCCGAAGCGAGCTTCGTGTTCGAACCGGGGCAGTGCGCCACGCCGACGCCGTACGACGCGTACAGCGCGATGTCGTCGTCCGACAGGTGCACGGAGTGCGCGGACAGCACCCGGCCACCGAAGACGTCCGAAGCCTTCATCAGGGCCGGCACCGACCCGAACTCGGCGCGGGCGGCCTCGTCCTCGAACGGCGACTCGGCCACGTGCACCATGAACAACGCCCCGCGTGCCCGCGCCTCCACGGCCACGGCGGACAGCTGCGCGGCCGACAGCGTGTAGGCGGAGTGCGGGCCGTACGCCAGCTCGACGCGCTCACCAGGCCCGAACCGCAGGCCATCGCTGTCGATCCACGACGAGATCTCGTCGGTCTGCGACTTCCAGTCCATCCCCGGCACGTCGAGGATCGCCCCGCCGAACACCACTCGCGATCCGGCGTCCAGCACGGCCGAGGTCAGCTCACGGCCGTGGAAGTACATCTCGGCCGAGGTGGTCACGCCGTGCCGCAGCATCTCGACGGCGCCGAGCAGCATGCCCGTCCGGATGTCGGCGGGCGTCATCAACGCCTCGTTCGGCCACATCGCCTCCTGCAGCCACCGCAGCAACGGGAGGTCGGAGCCGAGGCCGCGCAGCACGGTCATCGGGCTGTGCGCGTGCGTGTTGACCAGGCCGGGCATCAGGATCCCGGAGAACTGACGAACCGAACCCTCGAACGCCGGGGCGTCCGCCAAGGGACCGACGAAGGTGATCCGGCCGTCGACGACGTCCACGACCGCGTCGCGCATCACGGCGCAGGACGGGTCGCAGGGCAGGACCACCGGGGCGTGCAGACGCAGTGACATGCGCCGAATCCTGCCACTGTGACGCCAGTCACTACCGCGCATACTTCCTGAGCGCCTGGGCATCCTCGTTCTGTCGGGCGCGGGCCGACCCCCAGGGTCCGCCCCGGCCTAAAACTTGTCCCAATCCAAGGGGCCCGTCGAAGCAATGCCGACGGGCCCTTTGTGCATCCATGAGCAACCACGGGCAGGACAGGGGCGTCCCAAGATCATGTCGAAGAAGTCGTGCACGTCCGCCGGGCAGTTCCGTCGCGCGCAGAAGCCCGCGACCCCCAAGCCGCCGACCCGGCGTTGAGTTGGCATGATCACACTCCACGGTACGGGCGTGATCATGTGGAGGCACCAATGGCCGACCTCGACCCTCAGAACGACGACCAGTTCAGCGATGCCGAGATGACTCAGGAGTTCGAAGTCATCCGCGACGACATGTGAGCTAGCTGATCGGCAGATCGGCGCGGACCGTCCACCCGGTCGGTTCGCGCCGGCCTGCGGAGAACGTGCCGCCGAGCAGTTCCACGCGCTCGCGCATGCCGACCAGGCCGTAGCCTCCCGAGCCGCCCACGGGCACTCCGGAGGCCACCCCGTCGTCGAGCACGGCCAGGTGCAGCACACCGTCCCCTGAGGACAGTGCGACGTCCACTGAGGACACCGCAAACGCGTGCTTCGAGGTGTTGGTCAACGACTCCTGCACCAGCCGCAGCACCGAACGGGCCAGCTCCTGCGGTACGGCGTCCTCCAGGTCGAACGACAACCGCACCGGCAGCTCGGACTCCGCCGCCAGTGCGCGCACGTCGTCCACCAGGGACGAAGACGCTGCAGGGCCGGAGGATTCGCCGTCCCGCAACGTTCCGACCAGGCGCCGCATCGCGGTCAGGGCCTCGGTTCCGGACGCGGCGATCGACGGCAGCACGTCCACGGAACGGTTGAGCTGCCCGGCCTGCGCGTGCACGACGATCGCCGTCACGTAGTGCGCCACGACGTCGTGCAGTTCGCGCGCCAACGCCATCCGCTCGGCGTTCTGGGCCGCCGCAACGGAAGCCGCCAGTTGGGACCGCCGTTCGTTGTCCCTGGCCCGGAAGTACAGCCCGGTCCCGATGGAGATCACGAGCATCAGCACCGCGCCGAACAGGTAGCTGCCGGGGTCCGGTGAGTACGACCGGTACTCCTCGGCCGCCACGATCGGGTAGCCGATGACCTCGGCGGTGATCATCGCGGCGACGATCAGGGCGGTGCCGGACACCGCGTACCAGCGCGAGGCTTCGCGCGTGACGATCGCGATGGTCGCCATCGCCGCACCCGTCACGGAGATCGTCGCGCCGCTGATCCAGAAGTGCGGGTGCATCGACACGCCGAGAAGGCGCAGGTAGATCGCGGTGAACACGATCGCCGCCGCCAGTGCCAGGGTCGCGTCGAACGGGCGCCGGGGTGCGAGCACCGCGATCGCGCAGATCACCACGACACCGGGTGTCTGCCACCACGGGTTCACGTAGCCCGCGGTGAAGAGTTCGAGCCCCGCGATGAAGGCCAGCGAGACCGCCAGCGGCCACTGACGTTTGGCGAGCAGCCACCAGTTCAAGTCCGTGCTCTCCACCCGAGCAACCCTAGGGCCGAAGGGCTGATCCCGCGTCCGACCGGAGGCTAACCGGGCATCAGCCGTAAGGCTGAGGTGGCGACCTGCGGAAACACCCTCACGGCGGATGCCGGATCACGCCCCGGTCACGGACTCTGGAAGGGCGGAAGTCGGGGAAACGGAGGACGCCATGTTGTCAGTTGTGTTCACTTGGGCCGCCGCTGTGGTCGGCCTGTTGGTCCTTGCGCTGATGGCTCTGTCAGGCGTGATGATCGACTCGAAGTAGCTGCCGTACCAGCGTGTGATGGGGAAGTCAGACGCTGGTCAGGGAGTTCTGCTGGCGGAGCAGCTCCGCCAGCCTGCTCGTCGGCTGAGGACGGGTTTCGTCCAACGCAGCCGTGAAGCGCGCCGGAGAACCGTTCCGTGCGCGCGCCGCGGCTGCGCTGTCGAGCCGGAACGCGGGACGCGCGGCGGACGGCCGTTGCCGCGAACGCAGCCACGCGAGGCGGTGCAACGCCTCCGCGTGGTGGTCCGTGATGGTGACGGCCGCTTTGTCGAACGAGTGCAGCACTGCCGCGTTCAGGTGAACGGTCGCGAAGTCCCGCCACAGCGTGCGTTCGGACGAAGTGTCCAAACCCAACGCCTCGGCGACCTCGCGCGCCACGCCGTACGCGCCTTCCTCAGCCAGTGACCGGGTGCCGATCTCGGCGCCGACGAACCACGAGTTGAACGGCGCGGCGGGGTAGTTCACGCCGCCGATCGACAGCTTCATGTTGGCGATCACCGGAACCGCGTGCCAGCGCAGGCCCATCTCGCCGAACCACGGCAGCGTCGGGTGCTCCAACGGCACCTCGTGCACGATCTCGGACGGCAACGTGAACAGCCGTGGCCCCTCGTGCTGCGTCTCCACCACCAACGGCAGCAGGTCGAACCGTGAACGCCGCACGGGTGGACGCCATCCCATGCCCTGCATGGTCTCGGTGAACCCCGCGTACCGGCGGTCGCCCATCCCGTCGGCGTACCCGGCGTACCGGATCAGCTGCTCGTTCCAGATCACCGGCCCGGGCGAACCGGGCGCGTCCGGCGCGAAAACCGTGACCAGCGGCCGAATCTCACCGCCGTTGGTCGCCAGCCGCAGGTGCTCCACGCACTCGCCGGCCACGGCGGCCGCGTTGCGGTACCCGCGCAGATCGCGGACTTTCAGGCGCCGCCAGGGCAGACCTGAGGTGCACCAACCGGAATCGCGCAACGCGATCCGCGCGCCGTACGCGAGCTCGTTGGTGGTGTGGCGGTAGGTTCCGGTCTCGGCGATCTCGGCGCGCACCTGGGCGATGCGGGCGGTCAGCGAGCCTGCGTCGGAGTGCGCCGCGTGGAACATGCGCACGAACTCCTCCGCGACGGGGAGGACGTCGGGGGTCACGGAGCGAGACGCTAAGCCCGGAGTGGCCTCACGCGTCACTGCCACTCGGGGCATTTCGGGTGATCAACACCGGCCACTCCAACGAGTGAACGGTAGACCCAAGGTGTTCACTCGAACGGCTTGAGACCTCGATCAGGTGAGGTCGTTCCGCCGGAACATCAGGTCGTGCGAGACCCGGTCCTCGTTCACCGCGCGCTGCTCGAACTTGGTGACGGGCCGCCAGTCCGGCCGCGGCGCCCAGCCGTCGTACACGTTGGTCAGCAGCCGCTCGCCGGAACAGACCTCCAGCATCTGCTCGGCGTAGTGCTCCCAGTCCGTCGCGAGGTGCAGCACGCCACCGGGCTCCAGCCGCGACGCGATCAGCGACACGAACTCGGGCTGCACGAGCCGGCGCTTGTGGTGCTTCTTCTTCGGCCACGGGTCCGGGAAGAAGATCCGCACGCCGTGCAACGACGCGGGCGCGATGTGGTCGGTCAGCAGCACGACGGCGTCACCGCGCAGCACGCGCAGGTTGTCGAGACCGCCGAGGTGCTCGGCGCGCAGCAGCAGCTGGGCGAGTCCTGGCTTGTAGACCTCGGCGGCGACGTAGTTGAGCTCGGGCGCGGCGGCCACGAGCTGCGAGGTGGTCTCGCCCATGCCGGACCCGATCTCCAGCAGCACCGGCGCGGAACGGCCGAACCACGAGTCGAAGTCGAGCGGCCCCTCGGGCAACGACTTCACGTCGTTGCCCATCTTCTCCCAGTACGTGTCCCAGGCGCGTTCCTGCCCCACGGTCATGCGCTCGCCGCGCTGGACGAAGCTGACGATGGAACGGGGGAACTCAGGGCTGGTCACGACCGGACATTCTAAGCAATCAGTTCGATGTCCTCGATCTGAGCACGCAGGTCAGCCACGGTGAAGTCGATGGCCTGCGGACGACCCGGCCCGCGATGAGCCGCCACGAGGTGCACGAACCCCCGGTGCGAGTCGGTGAACTGCACGGTTGTCGGGGTGGCGGGTCCGTAGACGCCGCTCTCCGACGGGACGAACTCCCAGTAGCCGACCTCGCCGAGGTCGACCCACGGCACGAACACCCAACCGGGACGGGCGGACAGCAACGCGCTCACGGCGTCCTCGACGGCGTGACCCTCGGCACGAGACCGGAGGCGGCCTCTGTCCAGGGCGCGCAGCCACCACGGCGCGGGGGCGGCCTCGACGGACCGCACCGAGCGGTACAACGCGAGGACCTCGGACTCGGGCGCTCTGTTCACCCAGGAACGGCGCGCGTCAGCTGGGGTGAGGGCGATTTCGGCGGGGTTGGGAGCTTCCAAAGCACTGGACCACTCGAGACCGAGCATTGCTTCCACACGAACCACTGGCCACCTCCGCGGCGGGGATAACCCCATTGAACGTGAAGCCAAACGTCGATGATGTCCAAAATGCCGTTTTTCACGGCTTGTTAACAGTGCTCTTACGCAAGCTGTGACGCCAGGCACGTTGCGTCCTGACCTGGAAACACGATGTAGCTGACGTGCCCCTGCTCCACGCCCTCGTCGTCGCACTGCCGTTGCTGCTCGCCGCGCAGTCGATCGAGGAACAGGAGTGGCACCTCGACGCACTCGACGTCTACTCGGCTCAAGCTCAGACCCGCGGCGACGGCGTGGTCGTTGCGGTCATCGACTCTGGCGTCGACGCGAAACACCCCGACCTCGCGGGGCAGGTGTTGCCCGGAACGGGCTTCGGACGGTCGAAGGGCACCGACGGCACCACCGACACTGATGGCCACGGTACAGGCATGGCGGGCATCATCGCTGCTATCGGACGTGGCGGTGGTGCGCTCGGCATCGCGCCCGGCGCCAAGATCCTGCCGATCGCGAGCGCCGACGAGAAGGAGCAGTTCGGCCTCGACATCATCGGCGAGAGCATCAGGTGGGCCGCCGACCACGGCGCCAAGGTGATCAACCTGTCCCTGGGCTTCTCCAGTTCGATGACTCCCTCGCTGGTCAAGGCCGTGAACTACGCGATCGAGAAGGACGTCGTGCTCGTCGCCGCCACCGGCAACGAGGGCAAGGACGTCTCCGCGCCCGCCAACATCAGCGGCGTGATCGCGGTCGCGGGCACCACCAAGGACGGCAAGCCGTGGGCGTCGTCCAACGTCGGTGCGGACACCGTGCTCACGGCACCGGCGGTGGGCATCGTGACGGTCGCACCCGAGAGCGTCTACGAGAGCGGATACGCCGAGATGGACGGCACGAGCGCGGCGTCGGCCATCGTGTCCGGGGTCGCGGCGCTGGTGCGCGCGAAGCACCCGCAGATGGCGGCGAAGGACGTCGTCAACGCGTTGGTCAGGACGGCCACCGACATGGCGGAACCCGGCCGTGACGCCACGACCGGGTTCGGCATGGTCAACCCGACGGCCGCACTGGCCGCGCAACTCCCGCCGGTGGACCGCAACCCGCTGCTGCCGGCACCGAAACCCTCGACGACGCAACCGGTTCCGACGCTCGCGGCCGAGAAGCCGCGCGAACCGGTCGACATCGCCGCCCGGCTGCCATTCGTCGCGGCGGTCACGGGCGGCACCGCGCTCCTGACGGCGTTGCTGATCGTCCTGCCCGCCGTCAGGTCGCGGCGCCCCAAGGCGATCAGTGCGCCTGGTACTCCACCGACTCCCTGGTGAGCTGCATGAACGCCTCCTCCAGCGACCCGCGCTGAGGGCTGAGCTCGTGCAGCACGATCTGGTTCTCCGCCGCGAACTCGCCGATCTGCTGCGCGGAGATGCCCTGCACGACCAGCGATCCGCTCACCGAGTCGTCCGTCACGGTCGCGTGCGCCGCGAGGATCTCGCGCAGCTTCGCGGCGTGCGGCGACCGGACCCGGACGGTGTCCTGGGTCGCGTCGGCGATGAACTGCTCGGTGGACGTCTGCGCGATCAGCTGTCCCTTGCCGATCACGATCAGGTCCTGCGCGGTCTGCGACATCTCCGACAGCAGGTGGCTCGACACGAACACCGTGCGGCCCTCGTCCGCGAGGCGGTGCATGAACTGCCGGATCCAGAGGATGCCCTCGGGGTCGAGGCCGTTCACCGGCTCGTCGAACAGCAGCACCTCGGGGTCGCCGAGCAGCGCGCCCGCGATGCCGAGCCGCTGCGACATGCCGAGGGAGAACCCGCCGGCGTTCTTGCCCGCGACCTCGGTCAGGCCGACGATCTCCAGCACCTGGTCGACCCGGCCGGCCGGGATGCTGTTGGACGCCGCGAGCCACTTGAGGTGCGAGCGCGCGGACCGGTTGGGGTGCACCCACTTCGCGTCGAGCAACGCGCCGACCTTGGTCAGCGGCCGCTTGAGCTGGGCGTAGTGCTGCCCGTCGATCCTGACGTCACCACCGGTGGGGGTGTCGAGGCCGAGGATCATCCGCATCGTCGTGGACTTGCCGGCGCCGTTCGGGCCGAGGAAGCCCGTGACCCGGCCGGGCCGGACGGTGAACGACAGGTCGTCGACGGCCTTGGTCCGGCCGTAGTGCTTGCTCAACCGCACTGCTTCGATCATGGCCTCTCCCGGTTCGCTCGAAGAACTGACAGGGACCTGGGTCATCCCCCGACGGATGACCCAGGTCCCTCTCCCCCTTTATTCGGAACGGGTCACGCGTCCCGCCGCTTCGCGACGATCAGAGCGACCACCAGGAGTGCGATGGCGACTCCGGCGAAGTACCCGAGCGAACCCCATTCGCTCAGCTTGAAGTCGACTCCCGCACCGCCCTGCTCAGGGCTGTCCGCGCCCATCGAGACGAAGTGGGTGGCGTTCTGGAACGGCAGCCACGCCTGGATCTTCACGCCGGCCTTCGGGATGATCCCGATCAGGCCCTCGGCCAGCATCTGCCACACCAGCAGGATCGCGACGGCGCCCGCGGTCTGGCGGACCAGGATGCCGATGGCCACCGCGATGACCGCGCCGAACGCGTAGATCAGGCCGATGCCCGCCACGTGCCGCCACTCGGCCGCCGTGTTGATGGCGAGGTCCGAGCTGGGCGAGATGACCTTCGCGATGCCCCACGAACCGAACGCGATGATCTCGCCGAGCACACCGGCGATGAACGCGACCACGACGGTCTTCGCGACCAGTGCGGACGTGCGGTTCGGCACCGCGAGGAACGTCGATCGGATGGTGTTGAAGCGGTACTCGGTGGTGACCGCGATCGCCGCCATCACCAGCACGACCGCGATGGCGAGCTGGCTGCTGCCGATCTGGGTGAGGCCGAGCGGCACGGGACCGTCGGTGGCCGCCGCGAAGATCGCGGTGAGGCCGACGCCCAGGACGATGGCGAGCGCGCTGCACCAGTAGGGCGAACGGGTCGAGAAGAGCTTGATTCTCTCAACTGCCAACAGGGTCATCAGACTCACTTCCCGATCTCTGCGTGGTACTCGACAGCATCGCCGGTCAGCTGCATGAACGCCTCTTCGAGCGAACCGCGCTGGGGGCTCAGCTCGTGCAGGACGACACCGTTCGCAGCGGCGATGTCCCCGATCTGGTCACTGGTGGCACCCGATACGGACAACGCGTCGTCCGCGCTGTCACGGACCGTGAAGCCCTTGTCGACGAGCAACGGGCCGAGTTTGAACAGGTGAGGGCTGCGCACGAGAACGGAGTTACCCGTTGATCGGTCGATGAACTCCTGCGTGGTGCTCTGCGTGATCAGCTTCCCCTTGCCGATCACCACGAGCTCGCTGGCCGTGAGCGCCATCTCCGACAGGAGGTGGCTCGACACCAGGACCGTGCGGCCCTCGGCGGCGAGGTTCTGCATGAACGTGCGGATCCAGAGGATGCCCTCGGGGTCCAGGCCGTTCACCGGCTCGTCGAACAGCAGCACCTTCGGGTCGCCGAGCAGTGCCGCGGCGATCCCCAGCCGCTGCGACATGCCGAGCGAGAACCCGCCGGCGTTCTTGCCCGCGACCTGGGTGAGGCCGACGGACTCGAGCACGGCGTCGACGCGGTTGTCCGGCAGCCCGTTGGACTTCGCGAGCCAGCGCAGGTGAGCGCGGGCGGAGCGGTTCGGGTGCACCCACTTGGCGTCGAGCAGGGCGCCGACCGTCCTCAGTGGACGGCTCAGTTCGGTGTAGGGCTTGCCGTCGATCAGCACGCGGCCTGCCGACGGACGGTCGAGCCCCAGGATCATCCGCATCGTGGTGGACTTGCCCGCGCCGTTCGGACCGAGGAATCCGGTCACCCGTCCAGGCTGGACGGTGAACGACAGGTCGTCGACCGCGACCGTCCTGCCGTATCTCTTGGTGAGGCCGACTGCCTCGATCATTGGCTTTCCCCTCTCGGTGATGGGAATACCTTCCCGCTTCGAGGGGTGAGACCACATCGCCCTGCGGTCTGCGGTGTGCGTCAACTTCCGTCGTCCGGTGCCGCTACCTCCGTCGTAGTTGAATGAGCCACATGGGATACACGGAAGCTCCGGAAGGCTGGTGGCGCGAGTTCGTCCTGGCCAAGCCGGCCCGCACCGGCAAGCTCGCGGTCACCCGCAAGGACGGATCGCCGCACGTCGCGCCGGTCTGGGTGGACCTCGACGGCCCCGACGTCGTCTTCCTGACGGCGCGCGACACGATCAAGGGCAAGTCGATCCTGCGGGACGGCCGGGTGGCCATCTGCTTCGACGACGAGACCCCGCCGTTCAACTTCGTGACGATCACCGGCCAGGCCGTCGTCGACGAGGACCCGGACCAGCTCAAGTACTGGGCGGGCCGCACCGCCGCGCGCTACATGGGCGACGACCGCGCCGACGAGTACGCCGACCGCAACGGCGTGCCGGGCGAGCTGGTCGTGCGCGTGAAGGTCGACAAGGTCGTCGCCGTGCAGAACGTCTCCGACTAGCCGACGGTGGCGATCGGGTCCACGCCGTGGTTGCGCGCGTACCCGTTCTCCACCCCGACCAGCAGTTCCACGACCTGGAAGTAGTCGTCCCAGAACGGGGTGTCGCGCAGCGCGTCCACGAGCCGCTGGTACGACTCGTGGTCGCGCGCCTCCCACACCCAGATGTCCGTCACGCGAGCCGAGTAGAACTCGGTGTCGTAGAAGCGCGACCGCACGCCGTCGGCCTTCGCCTTGATGGCGGGGAGCACGTAGGTCTCCATCACCTCGATCCGCTGCGGAACGGTCAGCGCCAGCCACTTCGGCATGGTCTTGACGAGCATGAACGCGGTCACGTTGGCCTCGAAGGTTGTCATGCCACGACGCTAGAAACCGATGACCCTTGCTCGCCACGCAACTTTGGCAAGGCAGAGTTGCATACGATGCAAAGGTGCCTGATCAGCTGGATCTGAACCTCCTGCGCGTGTTCGACGCCCTGCTCCAGGACGGCAGCGTCACCGCGGCGGCCGAGCGGCTGCACCTGTCCGTTCCCGCCACCAGCAGGGCGTTGGCGCGGTTGCGCCGGGCGATGGGCGATCCCGTCCTGGTCCGAGCGGGTCGCGGGCTGGTGCCGACGCCGTTCGCGCTGCGGATCGCGCCGCGGGTCCGGACGCTGCTGGACGAGGCTTCCGCGCTGATCCACGCCAGGGAACCCGACCTGGCCGAGCTGCGCCGGACGTTCACGATCCGCGTCGCGGACGGTGTGCTGGCTCCGCTGGTCAACGCCGTGGCGGCGCAGGCTCCCGGCGTGGTGCTGCGGTTCGTGCCCGAAGGCGACGACAGCGCAGAGGCGTTGCGGAACGGGTCGGTCGACCTGGACATCGGCGCGGGCGACGACACTGAGGCCGACATGCGGTCCGCCGTGCTGTTCACCGAACAGATGGTCGGCATCGTCCGCACCGGCCACCCGCTCGGCAACCGGCCGACGCTCCGGCAGCTGTGCCGCCACCCGCACGTCTCGGTGTCCCGGCGAGGCCGCACCCGAGGACCGCTCGACACGGCGTTGCAAGCCAAGGGCCTGCAACGCCACGTCACCGCCGTCGTCCCGTTCTTCAGCGCCGCCGCCCAGCTCGTGGCGTCGAGCGACCACGTGGGACTGGTGCCACGACGCCTCGCCGCGCAGTACCCCGCAGGCCTGCGCTGGTTCCCGGTCGACGCCGGTCTGCCCGCCATCGAGGTCCGCATGTTCTGGCACGCGAGGCTGGACGCAGACCCGGCGCAACGCTGGCTCCGCGAGACCGTCCAGGGCTGTGTCTAAGGGAAGTAGCGGTTGATCACCTGAGCGGCGCCGTCCTCCAGCACGGTCGGCGCCACCTCGTCCGCCGCGGCCTTCACGTGCTCCGGCGCCTGTCCCATCGCGACACCGAGCCCGGCCCACCGCAACATCTCGACGTCGTTCGCCCCGTCCCCGATCGCCAGCGCGTCCTCGGGACGAACTCCCAGCTGTGCCGCGAGTTCGTCGAGCTCGGCGCCCTTGGAGATGTCGGCGGGCACGGCCGTCAGCCACGCCTCGGTGTGGTCGACGGACCACTCGACCCCCGGCAGTGCCAGCTCCCGCAGGGCGAACGAGAGCTCCGCCGGCGTGTGGTCGAGCCAGCGCATGACCAGCCGGGGTGTCGGCGTCGCCACCATCTCCTCGAACGTGACCTCCGACGTCACGCCCCACAGGTCACCCGGCAGGAACGAGCCCATCGACAGGCTGCCGACGCCGGTCAGCTCGACCGCGAACACCACGTCGGTGAGCAACGCCTGCAACGCCTTGATCGTCGGGCCGGGATCGAACGTGGTGCGCTTGGTCACCTCTTTCGTCAGCGGGTCCCACCACACCGCGCCGTTCGAGCAGAGCGTGTGCGCGACGGGCAGCTGGGCCGCGATCGGGGTGGTGCCGATGAGGCTGCGACCGGTGCAGAGCACGACGTGAGTGCCGTGGTCAGCGGCCCGGGCAATGGCCGCTTTCACGGCGGGAGCCATGTCGTTCGAGCCGACCGGGGTCAGGGTTCCGTCGATGTCCAGGGCGATGAGGCGCGGTCTCCAGGTCACGTGACGCCACCCTATGCGAAGGTTAGTGAATTGTGGTTCACTAACCGCGTGGCACGACCTCGCACCATCACCGACGAACGGATCCTGAACGCCGTCGCGGCCGTCATCGACCGGCGCGGGCCGGAGTTCACCGTCGCGGACGTGGCGGCCGAGGCCGGGGTGTCGGTCGGCGCGGTGGCGAAGCGGTTCGGGTCGAAGAGCGGGCTGCTGCAGGCGTTGACGAGGGCCGGCACCGAGGAGGTCGTGCGGCGGATGCGCGAGGCGGGCAACGTCCGCGACGCGCTGCTGACCTGGTTCGACCGGCTCGCCGATCCGGTCGTGGCCACGAACAACCTGGCGCAGCTCGGTGTCGACCTGATCGACCCCGAGTTGCGCGCGCTGCTGGCCAGGCACTACGCGGCGCTGGAGGACGAGCTCGAAGTCCTGTGCGCGGCCGAGGAACTGCCACCGAACGCGGCCAGGATCCTCGCCGCGTTGATCTACGGGATCTCGATGGACTGGTCCGTGCGCCCGCGTGGCGACCTGATGGCGCGCACGAGCGAGGACGTCGACCTGGTGTTGAAGGGAATGCGTTGATGGCTACCTGGGCGGAGTTCACGGCCGAGCAGCCCGAGATGGCCGCGTTCGTCGAGAGCCGGTTCGCGGCGGACCGGCACGCGTTGATCGCGACGCTGCGCAAGGACGGCTCACCGCGGATCAGCGGGATCGAACCGGACTTCGCGCACGGTCACCTCTGGGCGGGCATGATGCCGAACTCCTTGAAGTCCAAAGACTTGCGGCGCGATCCGAGGTTCGCGCTGCACTGCATGACCACGACCGCGTCCATGACGGAGGCCGGTGACGCGAAGGTCAGCGGCACGGCCGAGTTCTGGACGGACAAAGAGGTCTACCTGAAGGACCTGTTCGAGCGCACGGAGTGGGAGCCGAAGCCGGAGGAGATCGACCTCTTCCGCTTCGACGTCACCGAGGTCGTGCAGTTGCTGGTCGAGGGCGACGAGATGGTCGTCCTCTCCTGGGGAGAAGGAAGGGGAGTCAGGCGTGTCGCGAAGAAGTGAGCCTGATCTGAAGGGGAAGGTCGCCGTCGTCACGGGGGCCACGCGCGGTGCGGGGCGCGCGATCGCGATCGAACTGGGTGCGGCGGGCGCGACGGTGTTCGTGGCCGGCCGGACCACGCGGGAGCAGCGCTCCGAGGTCGACCGGGCGGAGACGATCGAGGAGACCGCCGAGCTCGTGGACGCGGCCGGGGGCAAGGGGATCGCGGTCCGCTGCGACCTCACCGTTCCGTCTGATGTGGACGCTCTGGCCGCACGCATCGAGAAGCTCGACGTCTTCGTCGACAACGCCTGGGGCGGCGAGAACCTCGTCGAGTGGGGCAAGTTCTGGGAGCACGACCTCGACAAGCAGTTGCACATGTGGCGCAACGGCGTCGAGACGCACCTGATCGCGATCCACAAGCTGATGCCGTTGCTGCTGAAGTCCGACGACGGGCTGGTCGTCGAGGTGACCGACGGCGAGGACGGCGAGGCGTACTTCGTGAACCTGCCGTACGACGCGGTGAAGAACTCCGTGCGGCGGTTCGGCGAGGTGCTGGCGAAGGACCTGAAGGACCACCCGAACGTGACCGCGATGGCGGTCACCCCCGGCTTCCTGCGGTCGGAGCAGATGCTGGAGACGTTCGGCGTCACCGAGCAGAACTGGCGCGACGCGGTCGAGAAGGTGCCGGACTACGCGATCTCCGAGACGCCGCACTACCTCGGCCGCGGCATCGCGCACCTCGCCGCGGACAAGGGCCGCGCCAGGTTCTCCGGCCAGTGCCTGTCGTCGTGGAAGCTCAAGCGCGAGTACGGCTTCACCGACCTCGACGGCTCGCAGCCCGACTGGGGCCACTGGTGGGACGACGTGGTGAAGCCGCGGATGGCGGGCCAGACCGTGGACGCCGACCCGGAGAAGTACCGCTAGGCATCGCCGGGGCGGACGAGACCGGTCTCGTAGGCCAGCACCACGGCCTGCACCCGGTCTCGCAGCTCCAGCTTCGCGAGGATCCGTCCGACGTGCGTCTTCACCGTCGCCTCGGACAGGAACAGCTTGCGGGCGATCTCGGTGTTCGACAGGCCCTTCGCGATCAGCACGAGCACCTCGCGCTCGCGTTCGGTCAGCACGTCGAGCATCGAGGCGTCGCGCAGCTCACCGCCGCCGTCGCCGAGGAACCGGCCGAGCAGTCGCTTGGTCACCGACGGCGAGACCACCGCGTCCCCGGAGGCCACCGCCCGCAGCGCCGACACGAGGTCGGACGGCGGGGTGTCCTTCAGCAGGAAGCCGCTGGCGCCGTTGCGCAACGCCGACAGCGCGTACTCGTCCATGTCGAACGTCGTCATGACCAGCACCTTGGCCGTGTCGGCCTCGGCGATGCGCTTCGTGGCCTCCACCCCGTCCATCACGGGCATGCGGACGTCCATCAACACCACGTCGGGCCGCAGCTTGTCGGCCATCTGCACGGCGTCGAGGCCGTCGGCCGCCTCGCCGATCACGTCGATGTCTTCCTGCGCGCCCAGCACCATGCGGAAACCCATCCGCATGAGTTCCTGGTCGTCTACGAGCAGCACCCGGATCACGTGATCACCCTATGCGGCCAGCGGGAAAGTCGCGCGGACGCGCCAGCCCCCACCGGGGTTGGGGCCCGCCTCGAACTCGCCGCCCAGCACCGCAGCCCTTTCCCTCATGCCGATCAGCCCGTTGCCGCCGGACACCTTGACCACGTCGTGGGGAGTGCCGAAGCCGTTGTCGGTCACTTCCAGCCGCAGCTCTTCCGGGGTCCGCGCCAGCCGCACCAGGGCGGTGGTGTCGGAGCCCGCGTGCTTGATCACGTTCGTCAGCGCTTCCTGCACGATCCGGTAGACGCTCAGGCCGACGCCGACGGGCAGGTCGTCCACGTCCCCGGTGATCTCCAGCTGCACGGGGACGCCGGCGGCGCGGGTGTTCTCCGCGAGCTCGACCACGCCGCGCGCGTCCGGCTGCGGTGCCCACTGCGTCTCGGCGTCCTCGCTGCGCAGCACGCCCAGCAGGCGGCGCATCTCGGTGAGCGCGAGGCGTCCGGTGTCGGCGATCGTGCGGACCGCGTTCTCCGCCATCTCCGGCTGCGACCTGATCGCGTAGGCGGCGCCGTCGGCGTGCACGATCATCACGCTCACCGCGTGCGCCACGACGTCGTGCAGCTCACGGGCTATGCGCGAACGTTCCTCGCCGACCGCGATCCTGGCCTGCTGGTCGCGTTCGGTCTCCAACAGCACCAACCGTTGCTCCATCTCGCGTTGGTAGGCGCGGCGGGCGCCGATGAACTCGCCCATCGCCCAGCTGAAGCCGAAGATCACGAGGATCAAGAAGACGAAGAAGACGGCGCCGATCTCGCTGACCCGGAAGATCGCCCACAGCAGCGTGCCCGCGAGCAGCCAGCCCATGTAGATCAACGCCGTCTTGCGGGTCGTGTAGGCGACGAGCGTGTAGAGCGCGATGGCCAGCGCGAAGTCCGACATGCGGACCGGTAGGCCCTCGGTGCCGATGCCGTGTGTGAAGAGCTGGAGGTACCCGCCCGTGAGGATCAGGTAGCTCGTGCCCAGCGGGTGGTAGCGGCGGAACGGCAGCGGACCGAGCATCAGCACCGTCACGGCGAGGAAGGCCGAGAACGACATGCCCTGGCCGGCCATCGCGACCCCGATGCCCAGGTCGAAGATCAGCAAGATTCCGGCGATCAGGGAGTCCCCGAACGCCGGATGAGCCTTCATCCACAGGCTGAACCTCCGCACCGGTCAAGGTTAGGTCCGGGCCGAACTTCCGCGCGTCGCGCCACGGGTTGACTCTCCGTACGACTTCAGTGTGAGTTATTGTGTCGAGGGGTTGATACAAAGTTCGGGGGTTCGCGATGTACAACGTCCTGTGGGCGGCCGGCGTCGGCCTCTTCTTGCTGCTCCTGCTGTGGCCGACCCAGTCGACCGGCAAGCGTTTGCTCAAGAGCTGGAAGGTGTCCGACCCGACGCCGGGGCAGATCGACGACGCCGTCCGGTACCTGAAGCGCCGGCGACTGCTCTACCCGTGGCTCTACGTGGGGTTGTCGTTCCTGCCGATCGCGTCCGGCCGGGGTGTGGGATCGCTCGCGGCGATCGTGCTGGGCGGCACGTTGCTCGCCGAACTGATCGCGACGCAGCTGCACCGCGAGGGCTCGCAGCGGGTGGCCTCGCTCACGCCGCGCGGCCTGTTCGACATCGCCTCGCAGTACGTGCTGATCGCCTACGCCGCGATCGTGGCGATCGGCGTGGTCGTGCTCCTGGTCACTCTCCGCATCGAACAGCTGCCCGTGCTCGTGGTGTCCGTCGCCGCGGTCGCGGTGATCATCTGGGCGGCCGTGGCCCGGCCCGCGGACGGGGACGAGGAGGTCGACCGGGCCCTGCGCACCCGCAGCGTGCACGTGTCGGCGGGACTCGGCGCGGCGGTGGTGGGCGCGCTGGTGGGCGGCGGGTTCGGGTTGTTCTGCATCCTCGCGTGGATAGCGATGGCGAACACGAACTACGTGTCCAAGAAGATCTTCTGGTGACAGGTCCCCGAATCGTCGTCGACGTCGAGAACGGTGTCCCGCCCTGGCGTCAGGTGCGCGACCAGCTGGTGAGGTTGATCAGCGGCGGAGTGCTGCCGGTCGGGTCGCGGCTGCCGACGATCCGCCAGCTCGCCGCCGACCTCGGGCTCGCCGCCGGCACGGTCGCGCGGGCGTACCGGGAGCTGGAGGTGTCCGGCGTGATCACGACAGGGCGAAGGCAGGGCACCGTGGTGGCCGCCCTGCCTTCTCATAATCCGGACCCGCTCTCCGCCGCTGCTGCGGAGTTCGTCGCCGTGGCCAGGTCACTCGGCGTCAGCGAGGGGGAGGCGCTGGACGCCGTGCGAGCCCACTACTGAGGCGACTCGATCTTGGGCGCGGGCCGCGGTTCGCCGATGTGCGCCTGACGTTCTTCCTGGCGCTCTTCGTAGATGCGGTGTTCCTCGGCCATCTGGTCAGCGAGTTGCTGCTGGAGCTGGCGATCCCTGATCCTCGCCAGGATCGCCATGGTCGCGCCGTGAGCCAGTGCCAGCAGCAGGAGCACCACGCCCAACTTCAGGACCAGGTCTTTCGCCGCGTTGCCCGTGTTGACCTCGACGGTCGACACGATCGCGAGCAGGCCGAGCACGACGAGGTGGAACAGCACGGCCGTCAGCTTCATCATGCCCGCGGCCTGCTCGTCGTCGTACGCGGCGCGCCTCAGGTATCCCTTGCCGCCGTGGTAGATCAGCTGGCCGTCCACGACGACCAGGACGATCCCCAGCACTAGGAACGTCACGTAGCTGTCACCCATGCGCTGTGGCTACCCGCGCACGCACGCGCACAAACCGTGGCACGATCAGTGCTCGTGACGGCGTTGCAGCAGGGACAACAGCTGGCCGGTCCGCTGTGCGCGGCGGTGGCCAACCTGTGCGTTGCGCTGCAACCGCAGGTGTCCCCGCAGACCGCCGCCGGGTTCCAGGAGGTGCTGCGGCGGCTGCACGCGCCGTTGCAGGTCGCGGTCGCCGGTCGGATCAAGTCGGGCAAGTCGACGTTGGTGAACGCGTTGATCGGCCGTCGCGTCGCGCCCACGGACGTCGGTGAGTGCACCCGGCTCGTGACGCGGTATCAGTACGGCACGGTCGACCGCATCGAAGTCGTGCTGCGCGACGGACGGCGCCAGGTGCTGCCGTTCGACGCCCACGGCATGATCCCCGCTTCTCTTGGCGTGCAAGGTGTTTCGCACATCGAGGCGTACCTGACGAACGCCGTGCTGCGCGACATCACCGTCATCGACACACCGGGCCTCGGATCGTTGGACGCCGACTCGGTCGCCCGGACCGAGGAACTGCTGGATCCCGTGTCGCGCAACGCGGTCGCGGGTGCCGAGGCCGTGCTGTACGTCGTGACGCAGGGCGTGCGCGCCGACGACCACTCCACCCTGGCCGCGTTCACCGCCGCCACCGCGTCCCGCGAGGCAGGCCCGGTCAACGCCATCGCCGCGTTGAACAAGGTCGACGCCCTGGCGCCGGAAACCGTTGAGGGCTCGGAAGGTGACGTGTGGCGGGCCGCGCAGATCCTCGCCGCGAAGCAGGCCGCTCTGCTGAAGCCCCGGGTCGCGGACGTGCTGCCGGTGATCAGCCTGCTCGCCGAGTCCGCGGAGACCGGTGAGTTCACGTCGGCCGACGCCGAGGCGTTGCGCGCGCTGGCCGCCCTGGACACCGACACCCGCACGATGATGCTGATGTCCGGCGACCTCTTCACGTCGTGGGACTGCGACGTCGCGGCCGGCGTCCGCTCCCGGTTGCTGGAGAAGCTCGACCTCTACGGCATCGGCCGCGCGCTGGAGGCGCTCGACGCCGAACCGGCGCTGACCGCGGGGGCGTTGCGCCGCGTGCTGTTCGACGCGTCCGGGTTCGCCGCCGTCCGGGGCCGTCTGGACGCGGTCTTCCGGTCCCGCGCCGACGGCATCAAGGCCGCCGCCGCGCTGGCCTCGGTCACTTCGCTGGCCGCGGCCGACCCCGGCGAACGGCAACGCGTGCACGACGCGATCGAGGTCCTGCTGGCCCGCCCCGAAGCCCATCAGCTGAGGCTGCTCGAGGCGTTGACGCTGGTCTCGTCCGGCACGGTCGAACTGGCCCCGGACCTCACCGAGGAGGTGCTGCGCGTCGGCAGCACCCCGAACATCGCGGCCCAGCTGGGCCTTCCCGGCCGACCGGTGGCGGAACTGGTCGCCTACGCGCTGGAACGGGCCGGCTGGTGGCGTTCGTTCGCCTCCTTCGGCGCGACCCCGGCGCAGTCCCGAGTGGCACACGTCGTCCACCGGGCGTATTTCCTCATGTGGCAGCAACTACGTGCTGGGGGGCACCGATGAGCGCGAACGGAACCGAATCGGCCGAACTGACGTCGGACGACGGTGTGGAGACCATTGCCGACGAGCTGCTCGACCAGGCGCTGGCCGAACGCCGCGCCCTGGTCCAGCTGTGCCTGTACGCGCTGGACCGCGCCAGTGCCGGCGTGGTCGAACGCATCGAGGAAGGCCTGTCGACCATCGGCGTGACCGCGGTCCGCGCCGACGGCCAGCGCTTCGACCCGTCGCAACACGAGGCAGGCGGCGCCGTCCCGACCGACGACCTCTCGCTGCAGGGCCTGGTGGCCGAGACCGAGGTCCCCGGCTTCTGCGACCGAGGCCGCATCCTGCGCGCCCCGATAGTCACGGTCTACACGGCCCGATGAGCAACCTCTCCCAAACGGTCCGCCAAACGCGCGAGCGCCTGACGTCCGTGGTCCGCGACCTGGACCCGTCCATGGCCGACTGGGTGACCCGCCGCGCGACCCCCGAAGTCTCCTCGGTGGTCGTCGTCGGCGAGACCAACCGAGGCAAGTCCTCCCTGGTCAACGCCCTGCTGTCGGCCCCGGGCCTCTCCCCGGTGGACGCGGACGTGGCCACCTCGACCTACCTCGTCTTCCAGCACGGCCCGACCTGGGCGGCCAGAGCCTGCTACCCGGGCCTCCTCGCGCCGGTCAGCTTCCCACTACCGGCCCTGATCAACTGGGTCTCCGCCGCCCACGACCTCCCCGAGGGCGAACTCCCCCCGCGCTACGTGGAAGTAGACGCCCCGATCCCGCTCCTGGAACGAATGTCCGTGGTGGACACCCCAGGAGTGGGCGGCCTCGAATCCGTGCACGGCGAACTGGCATTGGAAGCCGTCACCTCAGCCACCGCACTGGTCTTCGTGGTGGACGCCTCCTCCCCGTTCACAAGAGGCGAACTCGACTTCCTCAAACGCGTGGGCGACCGAGTGGAAACCGTCGTCTTCGCCCTGACGAAAACCGACCAGTACCGAGGCTGGCGCCAAGTCCTGGAAGCCAACCAGTCCCTCCTGGCCCAACACGCCCCAAGATTCGCCGACGCCACCTTCCATCCAGTCTCGTCCCGAATGTTCAGCATGGCCGCCCAAGCCCCGAATCCGGACGCCGCCGCCATGCTCCGCGAACGCTCAGGCATCTCCACCCTCCAAACAACTCTCCAGGAACTGGTGACCGGCAGAGCGGGAATGCTCGCCGAAGCCAACGCCCTGCGAGCCCTGACCACAGTCCTGGCAGAACTGGAAATCCGCCTGGACCAAGAAAAACGAGCCCTCTCCGTGGGCGAGGACGAGGCCGCCCACCTCCGAGCCCGCCGAGAAGAACTGCAAACCGAACGCCGCTCTTCAACCCGAGGCTGGCAGGTCCGCCTGAGGGGCGAGATCCAACGGGCCCGCATAGAGAACTCCCACGAGATCTCCCGCCAGATGCGAGACCTGCAAACCTGGTACCGCCAAGCCATCGACCAGGCAGACCGAACCGCCCTGGCCACCCTCCCGCAACAGGTGGACACGGCACTCCAGGTCGTCTCAGGCCGCATCTCCACAGCCCTCTCAGTCCGCCTGTCCCAGGTGACCGACGCCGTCCTGGCCACCCTCTTCTCCCCGGACGAACTGACCCTGATCCGAGGCCAGTTCGCCAGAGGCGAGCAACCCCCGGTAATCCTGCGCCCCAAAGAAAAACGCCCTCCGACAGCCGAGGACAAACTCCTCGTCTTCATGGGCGTCTCCGGCGGCCTGGGAGCAGGCAAACTGGCCGTGATGCCCCTGGCAGGCCTGGGCATAGCCGCCCTGAACCCGATAGTCCTCCCGGTGACCATCGCCCTGGGCCTGGGCGCGGGTTGGTGGATGGCCAGAACCAGAACCCACACGGCCGAAAAGCAACACGTCAAACAATGGCTCTCCGACGCCATCGCCGACGCCCGCTCCACAGTGGACCAACTGGCCGCAGAACAACTGATCGAGGCAGAACAGGCCCTCTCCCTCGCCCTGGACGAGGCCCTCGCCAAACGCATCGAGGCCATCGAGTCCGAACTGCGTGAGGTGGACCGAGCCCTCCGCATGGAGGCAGGCGAACGAGGCCGCGAACTCCAAACCGCGACCCGCAACCTGGCCGAGGTGGAACAGGGCCGCTCCAAGGCAGAAGAACTACTCGCCCGAATCCGCTCGGTACGAGACCGAGCCTGACCACGCGAAGCCGAAGGCGAGCCCCAAGCCGCCGCGAAGCCGAAGGCGAGCCCGTACGAGCGCTGCACATCGGAACAGCGGTGTGGTGACGTGCCCACCCAACTCAGCCACGCACGCTTGAGATTGGGGCTTGACTTTGGGTGCGAGGTGCTAGCTTCGAGAGCTCGGCCGGGCGCTTTTCAGCCCGGCCTTTTCCGGCCGATCAGCGCCTCGCAAGGGCCCCGAAGTCAAGCCCCAATCTCTATCGTCGCGCAGCGGCGATGACTGAACCACGCTCGTCAAAGTCTTTGCACCAAACCCAACCACACAACAAAGGTGACAAACCGTCAGGCCCTAAACCAGCCCGAGCCGGCACCCGAACCCTCCACACCAGCACCAGCCCCGGCAGATCAACAGTCCGCCACCCGCCACCCCTCCACCACCCCGTCCGCCGCCTCAAACGGTGGCCCGTCGAAGACCTCCAACGACATCCACAGCGAGCCCGATCCCGACCACCCTCACCCCGCCACACCCGAACCGATGCAGCCGTTGAGCTTGGCGAGGGAACCGAACCGGCATAACGTGGGTCATACCGGTACATGAAGGAAGCAGGAGGTGTGTCCCGGTGTACATCGACGAGAACGGTGCGGCCGACGCCGAACTGAAGGTGACCGTCGAGGACGAGGAGTACACCGCCGACGTCACCTTCGACCTCGACCAGGACGGCGTGAACGACTCCGCCGTGGTCGCCACGGATGACGGCGGACACCTGGCGTTCACCGACACGAACGGCGACGGCGACGCCGATCTGATGAGCACGTTCGACAAGGACGGCAATCTGCTCAGCCAGGCGCGCTTCGAGGAGAATTCCGGTGAGTGGGTCGCGGTAGACCCGAACGACCCTCACCAAGAAAAAACGAATTCGTCCGACAAGCAGGCGATTCTCGTCGACACCGGTGATGGCGAACGAAACGTCGGGCAGGCCACCGAGGACACCGACGGCGACGGCAAGGCCGACACCGCGGTGGTCAAGGACGACGACGGCGACACCTGGCTCTTCACCGACTCGAACGGCGACGGCAAGGCCGACGTGGCGACCGAGATCACCCGGTCCGGCGAGGTCACGATGTCGGAACACCGTGGTGACGACTGGGTGGAGGTCGAGCACGGCCACATCGAGTCGGACGGCCGGTACGTCACCGACTCGAAGAGCGGCATTCTGGACGACTCGGACGACTGGCTCGAGGAAGAACGGTTCGACGGCGTCGTCCGAATCGATTCCACAACGGGTCAGTGGATCAGCCCGAACTGACCCAGGACTGAAACGCAGGTCACAGGCCCCGGTGTGGTGAGAACCGCACCGGGGCCTCTTGTGTTTTTCCAACCTCAACCCCGCCTTAACGCCGTCCGAGTGCTGAATCGATTCCAGAATCGGTTTTGTGAGGGAAGCGACAGGCTGGGGGTGCTTTACCTGCCATTCACCGGGCTAACCTCGGTCCATCCCCTTCACCAGCACGCCCGGCCCCACCGGGCGTCTGGAGCTATTCCCGAGGACGACGAAGTCCTGCACCGGACCACCACGTGCTCGGGTTGCCGAGGCGTTCAGTCAGGAGACGAGACGAGATGACGGCAGTGACCATTCCCGGTCTCGAACAGGCACCGACCAACCACGCGCGTTTGCTCGCATGGGTTCAGGAAGTCGCTGAGCTGACCTGCCCCGACGAGGTTGTTTGGGCTGACGGGTCTCAGGGCGAATGGGACCGTCTCACCAAGAAGCTCGTCGACGCCGGCACGTTCGTGCCGCTCAAGAAGAAGCCCAACTCGTTCTGGGCAGCCTCGGACCCCAGCGACGTCGCCCGCGTGGAGGAGCGCACGTACATCTGTTCGGTGCGCGAGGAGGACTCGGGCGCGACGAACAACTGGATGGACCCTTCCGAGATGAAGGCCATCATGACCGAGCTCTACCGGGGCTGCATGCGTGGCCGCACGATGTACGTCATCCCGTTCTGCATGGGCCCGCTGGACGCGGAGAAGCCGATGCTCGGTGTCGAGATCACCGACTCGGAGTACGTCGTCGTCTCCATGCACATCATGACCCGCATGGGCACCAAGGCGCTGAACCTGTTCGGTGAGGACGCGCAGTACGTCCCCGCGCTGCACTCCCTCGGCGCCCCGCTGGAGCCGGGCCAGGAAGACGTGCAGTGGCCGTGCAACACCACCAAGTACATCTCGCACTTCCCGGAGACCCGCGAGATCTGGAGCTTCGGCTCCGGCTACGGCGGCAACGCGCTGCTGGGCAAGAAGTGCTTCTCGCTGCGCATCGCGAGTGCGATGGCGCGCGACGAGGGCTGGCTCGCCGAGCACATGCTGATCCTCAAGCTCACCTCGCCGGAGAACAAGGCGTACTACATCGCCGCCGCGTTCCCGTCGGCCTGCGGCAAGACGAACCTCGCCATGCTCGAGCCGACCATTCCCGGCTGGAAGGTCGAGACGCTCGGCGACGACATCGCGTGGATGCGCTTCGGTGAGGACGGCCGCCTCTACGCGGTGAACCCGGAGAACGGCTTCTTCGGCGTCGCGCCCGGCACCGACTACCACACCAACCCGAACGCGATGCGCACCATCGCCAAGGGCAACTCGCTGTTCACGAACGTCGCGCTGACCGACGACGGCGACATCTGGTGGGAGGGCATGGGCGAGCCTCCGGCCCACCTCACCTCGTGGAAGCACCAGGACTGGACGCCGGACAGCGAGGAACTCAGCTCGCACCCGAACTCCCGGTACTGCACGCCGATCGACCAGTGCGACATCAAGGCCGCCGAGTGGGACGACCCCAACGGCGTGCCGATCAGCGCGATCTTCTTCGGTGGCCGCCGCGCCACGACGATCCCGCTGGTCACCGAGTCGCGCGACTGGCAGCACGGCACCTACATGGGCGCCACGCTGTCGTCGGAGACCACGGCCGCCGCGGTCGGCAAGACCGGCGTCGTCCGTCGCGACCCGATGGCGATGCTGCCGTTCATCGGCTACAACGCCGGCGACTACTTCCAGCACTGGGTCGACCTCGGCAAGCGCGCCGACGCCGACAAGCTGCCGAAGATCTTCTACGTCAACTGGTTCCGCCGCGGTGAGGACAAGCGCTTCCTGTGGCCCGGATTCGGCGAGAACTCGCGCGTCCTGAAGTGGGCCATCGAGCGCATCGAGGGCAAGGCCGCCGCCCAGGAGACCCCGATCGGCTACGTGCCGACCGCGGCCGACCTGGACCTGGAGGGCCTGGACGCGTCGCGTGAGGACATCGAGGCGTCGCTCGAGTTCAACGCCGACGAGTGGCGTGCCGAGATCCCGCTCGTCGAGGAGTGGTTCGCGAAGATCGGCGAGAAGGTCCCGACCACGCTCCGCGACGAGCTGGCGGCCCTGAAGCAGCGCCTGGGCTAGAAAGCCCGAGGTGTTTTGATGACCCAGCGGTCAACGGCGACCGCTGGGTCATCTTTTTGAGGTACTACTGATCGTGTGACGAACGGTCTCCCAGGCGGCCTGAACTACGACGGCTCCACGCGTGACGTGGAGGTCGGCCCGACGACGGGCATCGTGCGCTACTACCCGGTCCCGCCCGCCCCACCGGTGCGCACGCCGTGGTGGCGGTTCGCGCTCGTGTTCCTCGCGGGATTAGCGGTCGGCGGGGTGGCCGGAGTGGTCCTGTGCAGCAATTTCCTGTGAGTCCACGCAGCTCATCGTCCACTTGAGACGAAGTTGTCCACAGGTGTGGACTGCTTTGTGCACATGTTGTGGATAGCTGTGGACAAGCCTGGGGGCAACTGATGGCCGACCGTCCGCTCGTCTTCCTCGACGTCGACGGCACGCTCCTGCCTTACGCGGAGGTGGAGCTACCCACGACCGTCGAGGGATGGGTGGCGTGGCAGCTGCCGTCCAACCCGCACCTGACGAAGATCGACCGCGGTCACGGTCCGCGAC
Source organism: Lentzea sp. NPDC058450 (assembly GCF_042721395.1). Classification (NCBI taxonomy): domain Bacteria; kingdom Bacillati; phylum Actinomycetota; class Actinomycetes; order Pseudonocardiales; family Pseudonocardiaceae; genus Lentzea; species Lentzea sp. NPDC058450. Next base: position 88,860 of record NZ_JBHXLO010000011.1, on the reverse strand, counting down.
TGCGCGCCCTGCCGTGCGACCTCGTCTGGGCCACGGGCTGGATGCACGACGCCAACGCCGTGATCGCGCCGCTGCTCGATCTGCCGCAACTCCCGGTAGCCGAACTGCCCGAGGCGCCGTACGAGGACGACATGACCGTCGTGCACTGGAAGACCCGGGCCCTGATCGACATCGCCGCCGGACGCCCGTTCGCCTGGGTAGACGACGAGATCGGCGAACTGGACCGCGAGTGGGTGGCGGCCAACCACAACGGTCAGGCGCTGCTGCTCCGCGTCGACGCGCGGACCGGTCTCACGAGCGGGGACCTCGCCACCGTCGAGGACTGGCTCAGGCAGGCAGCGGGTTGTCCCTGATGCCGAGCAGCGTCCCGGTGAACGCCCTGGTCGCCTCGGCGTAGCAGACGGCGTTCGTCCACCCCTCCGACCAGGCCTGCGAACCGGGGTTCCGCCACGCGGGGAACACGTCGGTGCGCTTCTCCGAGCCCAGGTAGTCGTGCACGGCCTTGGTGCACTTGTCCTTGGCGATGGAGTTCATCTGCTCCTTGGACGGAGCGGGGTCGGTCGACTTGCCGAGCGACACGACACCGGCGGGGACGGCCTCGGACAGGTGCGGGGTGTTGCACGCGACGACCTTGACCTCCTGGTCCTTCGACGGCGACCCCTGCGTGCACGTCTGGAAGGTGCTGAAGCCGTTGCCCTTCAGGGTGTCCTTCACGGACCCCTTGCGCGCCAACGGCTTCTCGTCCGGGCTGATCTCCACGACGGTGCACAGCCGCCAGCGCTGGCCGTCCTTCCAGCCCTGCTCGTTCGGCCAGAACGCCCACACCCGCAGGCGCGTCGAGTCCGAGTCGCCGCTGCCCAGGTAGTCGCCGAGCGCCTGACGGCACGGCGGCAGCGCGGCCTTGCGCAGCGCCTGCGTGTCCGGGTAGGTCGACGGCAGGCCGGACATCTCGCCGACGCTCATGACCTCGGCCTCGTGCGACTCGGTGCACTGCAGCGTCTTCAGCTCGTACGCGTTCATGCACTGCCCGGCCTTCGGCAGCGTGGGTGCGGAGGCGGAGGCCGTGGACGGCAACGGTCCGGGGACCGCCTGCCCTCCCACCTGAATCGCGCACGCGGACAGCGTCAACGCGCTCAGGACAATTGCCACCGCCAGCCGCACACGAGTCACACCACAGAGACTAGGGCCTTCACCTGATCGGCGATGTCTCGACGCTGCTTTTCGAAGGCCGGATCGGTCAACGCGGCCGGATCGGCGGGCTGCCCGAGCACCGGCGTGTGCAGGTGTCCGCCGAGCACGTTCGTTGCGCCGTAACCGATCCGCAGCCGGTTCGCCCGGTACATGCTCTCGTTGGAGAGGTAGTCACCGCCGCCACCGGACGCCGCGATCCGGCCCGGCGTCGGAGTGTCGGTGCGGCACGACTGCTGCGAGCCGACGACGACCCACTCGCAGAACGCCAGGTTGTAGTTCACCGGGAACGGACCGGTGCCGGCGTCGATCATCTTCTGGAACGGCAGCGAGGTCTCGATGAACTCGGTCGTCGGCTGCGGCCAGCCCGCCGCGTTCGGGACACTTCCGTACGAGTTCACGTTGTTGTTGTCCGCGAAGCCACCGCGCCAGCGCGCCGCCCACCGTTCGACGTCGAACTTGCCCGGCCTGCCCTGGCTGATCGTCACGAACGCGTCGGGCTTCTGCTGCAACGCCTGCCCGTAGAAGTTCTCGACGACGCCCTCGTCGAAACCGCCCCACAGCACGGGAAGCACGGCGGCCTGGAGCACGACCTTGCCGGTCGGCGTGGAGATCTCGCGTCCGTCGAGCTGCAACGCCGCCGCGCCGGCCGGGTTCGCGCGGCGCACGTTCACGCCGGTGAGCTGGAACGGGTCGAAGCCGGTGACCGCGATCTTGCGCACGCCCGCCCTGGCAGGGAACTTCGCGTCGCTCAGCCCCCGCGACGCCCAGTCGAACTGCTGGATCAGCTTCGCGCGGTCGTTCGGCGCCAACGTGAACCGCGGCTTCCACTGGCGCAGCGCGGCACTGAGCTGCAGCCGCGCCCAGTAGAGCGGGCGGTCGTCGTAGGCGTCGTGCGCGGTCGGCACCGTGCTCTGCGCGCGGGCCACGGCGGCCTTCCACAGCGCGTTGCCCTCGCGTTCCACGAACTGCTGCGCCTGCTTCGAGACGACCTGGCGGCAGAGCTTCGCGGTGAAGTCGGTGACCCGCCCGTCGAACCCGGCGAGCTGCACGAGCGACGGGCCGACGGCGGGTCCGCCGGTCACGAGTGTGTCGTCGAGTCTCTGCTCCTCGACGGTCAGCGGCACCGTGGTGTCGTAGCAGTTCGCGTCCTGCGCGTGGGCGACGGCAGGGCTCAGGGCGAGGGCGAGTGTCGTCAGGCCGACCAGTCCGGCGATGGTTTTCACAGCTTCGATCCTCAACGCAAAGGGCCACCCGCCGTAACCGACGGGTGGCCCATAGTGTTGCCGACTCTGTCTCAGTGGGCAGCGATCGGCTTGACCCTCGGGTTGTCCTCGTCGACGTGGTAGTCGGACGGGTCCGTCTGGTCGGTGCCGTTGAACCACTTGGCCTTCTTGGCGATCAGCGTGACGACCACCGCGACTAGCAGGTTGACGAACAGCGCGACGATGCCGACGTAGATCTGCGTCGTCGAACCGCCGAACGGGTGCCACCCGAGGATCGAGATGTTGCCCAGCGGCAGCGCCGAACCGGCGAAGTGCGCCTTGCCGATGGCCGGGTTGCCGATCGTGTAGAGCAGCCACATGCCGTAGCCCATGCCCGCGATCCAGCCGGCGACCAGGGCGTAGACGTGGAACCAGCGGGTGTACAGCGCGATCGCGACGGCCGGCAGCGTCTGCAGGATCATCACGCCGCCCATGAGCTGCAGGTCGATCGAGAACTGCGGGTCGACGAACACGATGAACGCGACGGCGCCGAACTTCACCACCAGGGAGGCGAGCTTGGCCTGCTTGGCCTCCTCCGCCGGGGTGGCGTTCTTCTTCATGTACTCCTTGTAGACGTTGCGCGTCCACAGGTTCGCCGCGGCGATGGACATGATCGCCGCCGGCACCAGCGCGCCGATGCCGATGGCCGCGAACGCGATGCCCGCGAACCACGACGGGAAGTTCGCGCCGAAGAGCTCGGGGACGATCGTGTTCGTGTCGGGACGGCCGGTCGCCTGGTTGACGATCGGCTTGGTGCCCGCGCTGATCGCGACGAAACCGAGCAGTGCCAGCAGACCCAGCAGCAGCGAGTACGCGGGCAGCGCCACCATGTTGCGCTTGATGACGTTGCGGCCGCGGCTCGCGAGGATGCCGGTCAGCGAGTGCGGGTAGAGGAACAGCGCCAGTGCCGAACCGAGCGCCAGCGTCGCGTACTGCAGCTGGTTCGTGCCGGTCAGCAGGATGCCGTCGGTCTTGCTGGGCGTCGCGTCGAACTTGGCCTGCGCGTCGTTGAAGATCTCGCCCCAGCCGCCGAACTTCGACGGCAGGTAGATGATCGCCACCAGGATCACCAGGTAGATCAGGATGTCCTTGACGAACGCGATCAGCGCCGGCGCCCGCAGACCCGACTGGTAGGTGTAGAGCGCGAGGATCAGGAACGCGACGAACAGCGGCAGGTGGCCGAGGATGCCGGAACCGTTGAGGCCCATGGACCTCAGCACCGCCTCGAGGCCGACGAGCTGCAACGCGATGTACGGCATGGTCGCGACGATGCCGGTGACCGCGATGATCAACGCCAGCCAGTGCGAGCCGTAGCGGCCCTTCACGAAGTCCGCGGGCGTCACGTACCCGTGCACGCGGCTGACCGACCACATCCGCACCAGCGGCAGGAAGACCAGCGGGTACAGGATGATCGTGTACGGCAGCGCGTAGAAGCCGAGCGCGCCCGCGCCGAACATGAGCGCCGGCACCGCGACGAAGGTGTAGGCGGTGTAGAGGTCACCGCCGACGAGGAACCACGTGATCCAGCTGCCGAACTTCCTGCCGCCGAGTCCCCACTCGTCGAGGTGTTCGAGGGTGTCGCCCTTCTGCCACCGCGCCGCCAGGAAGCCCATCACCGTGACGAGCAGGAAGAGAGCGCTGAAAACGATCAGCTCGGTCCACTGCATCAGTTCGCTCCCTCGTCCAGGTTGTCGACGTCACCGAGCTTGTCGGGCTTGCCGGTGACCACGGGCTCGTCCTTGGTCTTGACGTAGACGATCCCGACGCACAGGACGCCGAGCGGGACGAACAGGAACTGGTACCAGTAGAAGAACGGCAGCCCCAAGACCCTGGGCTCGTCCATGTTGAACCACGGCGTGATGAGCATGAACAGCGGAAGTATCAGCAGCAGGTTCCAGTTGCTCCAGCGCAAGCCGGTCTTGTGATCCGACGGCATGGTGGCCCTCCGTGTACGCGGTGTTGCGCGGATGTTAGGCCTGGTTGTCCCTGCCGTCAGCCTCGTGATCGCAATCGTTGCCGTCGGCTTAACGTTCCCTTTGGATTAATCCGCCGTCAGACGGCTCGCCAGGTCCTGTTCGGCCGCGTCGAAGTACAGGTCGAGCTGCCCCACCGCCTCGTCGACCGTGCCCTTGTTGAGCAGTTCGACGATCTTGCGGTTCCACGGCAGGTAGGTGCGGTGGAAGGCGTCGACCTCGTGCGCGACCCGGAACGCGAGCATGAGCTCGGCGAAGAGCCGGTCCGACTCGTCGCTCAGCCGGGTGCTGCCCGCGAGGCCGACGATGCCGCGGTGGAACTGGATGTTCGCGGTGCCGGTCTTGCTGAAGTCGTTCTTCTCGGCGCGGGCCACGGCCTGGCGGACCGGCGCCCGGACGGCCTCGCGCTGCGCATCGGTGACATCGTTCCACCGGCGGAGCGCACCGCCCTCGATGACCCGCCGCGCCGCGTACAGGTCCCGCACGTCTTCGCTGGTAGGACGCCTGACGAACACGCCGCGGCTGTGCTCGTGCACCAGGATCCGGTCGCGCGTGAGCAGCCGGAACGCCTCGCGCAGCGTGTTGCGACTGACCCCGAGCGCGCCGCCGATCGCTTCCTCGCTCAGCCGCAGGCCGGGCTCCAGCTCACCTTCGAGCACCCGCTCCCGCAGCATGTCGGCGACCTTCTGCGCCGTGCTCGCGCGCTCCAGGTCGGACTTGCTCTGCGCCAGCGTCGACACCCAGCTCTCGGTCACCAGAGCAGTCTATTCCCAGGATCGTTCAATTGCCCTATCGTAGAATCGTTCAACAATCCCACAAAACGAGCGCGCCACCGGAGGGGGAGAACAGCATGGACCTGAACGCGGACTTGGGTGAGGGCTTCGGCCACTGGACCTTGGGCGACGACAGAGCGCTGCTCTCCCTGGTGACCAGCGCCAACATCGCCTGCGGCTACCACGCGGGCGACGCCGACACGATGCGCGAGACCTGCACGCTGGCCGCCGAGTCGGGCACCGCGGTGGGCGCCCACGTCGGCTACAACGACCTGGCGGGCTTCGGCCGCCGCTTCGTGGACGTCGCCCCGGACACCCTGACCAACGAGGTGCTGGCCCAGCTGGGCACCCTGTCGACGTTCGCCAGGGTCGCCGGCACCCGGATCTCCTACGTGAAACCCCACGGCGCCCTCTACAACACCCTGGTCCGCCACGAGGCCCAGGCGGACGCGCTGGTGGACGCCGTGCGCATGTTCGACCCGACCCTCGCCGTCCTGGGCCCACCCGGCGCCGTCTGGCTGAAGCGCGCCTCAGTGGCGGGCCTGCGCGTCTGGCACGAGGCCTTCGCCGACCGCGCCTACACCTCGTCCGGAACCCTCGTCCCCCGCACCGAACCAGGCGCCGTCCTGCGCGACCCGGCCGAGATCGCGGCCCGCTGCGTCCAACTGGCCACCGAGGGCTGGATCCGCAGCACCACGGGCCGCCCGGTCCGCATCCAGGCCGACTCGATCTGCGTGCACGGCGACACCCCGAACGCCGTGTCGATCGCCCGCGCGGTCCGCACGGCCCTGGAGACGGCGGGAGTGACCGTGGCCAGGGTCGAGTCGCCCCTCAGACACACCCGCCAACCGGCCTGAGTCAGCCGGTCTGCCGCACCAACGCCGCCGCGCCCACCAGCCCGGCCTCCCCGCCCAACTCCGCGGCCCGCACCTCGAGCCCGTCCAAATAGGACAACCCGGCATGAGCCCGCAAAGTCCGCCGGATCGGCGAGAACAGCAGCTCCCCGGCCTGGGCCACCCCGCCCCCGACCACCGCCAGCTCCAGGTCGCACACCGCGGCGGCCCCGGCGATCGCCATCCCCACGGCTCGCCCGGCCCGGTCGAAGGCCTCCAGCGGAATCTCCTCCCCGGCCAACGCCGCGGCGGCCAGCAGAGCCGCGTCGGCGTGGTCCGGCGCCTGCCACCCGGCCCGCCGCGCCCACTCCACCATCCGCGGCCCACCGGCGACGGTCTCCACGCACCCGCGCCCACCGCACGTGCACGGCAACCCGTCCGGCTCCACCACGACGTGCCCGATGTGCCCCGCGTTGCCGGTCCGCCCGCCGAACGGCCGCCCGTCCAGCACGAGGCCGCCCCCGACGCCGGTCGACACCACCAGCCCCACCATGAACCGGCTGCCCTGACCTGCCCCGCGCCAGTGCTCGCCCAGCGCCATGCACACGCCGTCGCCCGCCAGTTCCACCGGCACGCCGGGGAACAGCGCCGCGACCGACGACCGCAGCGGGAAGGCCTGCCACGAGGGCACGTTGATCGGCGAGACGGTGCCGCGCACGGTGTCCACCGGCCCGGCCGACGCGATGCCCACGCCGGCCACCGCCGAGTCCTGCACCACGGACGACACCACCGACACGACGGCGTCCCACGGATCAGCAGCAGGGGTCGGCACGCGCGACGAACGCACGACAGCGCCGAAGGGGTCCACCAGGGCGGCGGCGATCTTGGTGCCGCCGAAGTCCAGTGCCAGCACCAGATCAGTCACGGTGACCCAGCTTAACCAGCCACTTCGAGCCGGATGGGCGCAGTGGTCCGAACCAGGTCCCCGGCCGTCACCCGCACCACCGCCGTCCACTCGCCAGGACCGGCCCACGCGGGCGCCGACAGCGTGAAGTCCAGGGGCAACCGGCCCTGCGCCGGCAGCAGGCCGCCCACGCAGAACGGCCCCGCGAGCTCCCAGGAGGACCGCGGCGACAACAGCCGCGCCTCGACGGGCAGGTCGCCATGGGCACCGGAGGCCAGTTCCACCCGCACCGGCGCCGACTCCCCGGCCCGCACCGACACGACCGCAGGGGCCGAGGCCACCCACAACACCTCGACGGGATCGGCGGAGTCCCACTCCGGCACGGTCAGCAACGCCACGTCGTAGACCTCGAACGGCAGCCCTTCCAACACCGCCCGCACCGGATAACACCCAGGCGTGAGGGGCCCGACCAGTTCGACCTCCGCAGAGACGTACCCGCCGGCGGGCAACGAGACCGGCAGCGACTCCCAGGAAGCCGACCACCCGGCAGGCAGCACCAGCCGCACCGCACCGGAAAAGGCGTCACCGTCCGACACGGCGACGACCCGCAACCGCGAGGGCCCCAGCACCGACAGGTGCACGTTCGCCCCGAGCCCGCCCAACGGCGTCGGCTCGTGCAGCCAGTACCGCGCGAAAACCGGCGTCACACCAGGTGAAACCGGCCCCAGTGGCGGCCCGGCGACCGACAGTCGGGCAGGCACGGCGTCCAGTACCCCGGAAGAAGGTGACCGAGAGCCGAGCACCGCGAACAACCGGGACGGCCCGAGATGATCGACCGAGTTCCACAGCACGACGACGGAGGAGCCGACCATCTTCTCGCCGACCTCGCTGTGCCACACGGAAACAGGCCCGACCAGCCGAGGCGCCTCCAACGCAGGCCCGTCCACAGCCACAAGCGACGCGATCGGGTCGTAGGACAGGACGAAGTGAGTGGACGCGATCTCCGTGCCGAAGCCGCGCTTCCACCCGTGGTCGACCGTGTCCTCGACCAACGAGAACGTCCGCCACCCGCGCGCAGGCACGTCACGGGCCAAGAACGTCACCGTCACGCCATCCACCAACGTGGGCAGCACGACCCCGTCAGCCTCCACGTGCACGTTGCGCTCGTCCGGCAGATGAACGGACACGACGTCGGTGCACGCCACGTCCAACGGGTTCCACACCACCACCGATGAGTCCACAGTGGACGTCAAGGCCGCCAGAGACCGCGTCACGACCTCCGACCGCAGGTCGAACGCCTCCCGAGGGTGTGCCGCAGAAGCACGCGCCAACGCCGAAGCGGGAAAAGCCGCCCCGCTCAACCGAGCCGCGTGCGCAGCGAACACAGCAGCAGGCGAGTCGTCCACAAGACCAGCAGGCACGGGCACACCACCGCGCACGTAGTAGTCACGCGGCAACGAGCAGACGACCCGCGGCCACGTGTAGCGCGCGCTCCAGTCGTGATGCAGAGCCGTCACCCACGGACTGGGAGCCTTCGAAGCAGCACCGACGGGCATCATCACGTGCGGCGCAGACGCCCGAGACCGCATCTCCAAGAACGCCGCGTAAACCGACCGCGAAGCCTCACCCAACGACGAGGCGGCCAGCGAAGGCCCGTCCGGCAACGAAGACAGCAGCGGCGCCACACCGACCACATTGGACTCGGACCCGACGACCTCGACGCGTCCCTCCGAGATCAGCCGCAACCACAGCGACCGGTGCTCGGGGAACGTGTCCCAGTAGGGCTGCAACGACTCCACCGAGGTCACCGCGAACCGGTACGCCGGATCGGTCAGCGCGAGATCCAGATGAGCCCGCAGCACCGGAAAAGCAGCATCCCCGGCAACGTGCGCCACGAGATGCACCGTCCACCCGGGCGAGCCCACGACCAGCGAGAACGCGCACGACCAGGACTCGTCGCCGGCCCGCACGACCGCGACGGCGGGCACCACGGCGCCGACCGGATGCTCCGACACGTCGACCGCGAGCTCGTACCCGAACGGCCCCGGCCGCAACGACCCGCCGTGCCGCGGCGAGTGCAGGCCGGGACCCGACACGTGGGCGTGCACCGGCCCCGCCGGCGCACTCGAGCTCAGCCGCACCACCTGCAGGGGTGCGGTCCGAGGTCCGACGAACAGCTCGGTCGACTCGGCCACGATCACCCGAGCATCGCACCACCGTTCACCAGCCGACGAAATCCCTCGATGGTGGCGATCTAGCGCTTGAGCATCCGGGTCAGACCGGCGGCCACCGTCGTCGCCAGGATCCACCCGGTCACGATCAGCCCCGACGCGATGTACTGCGACGCACCCGGTGTCTGCCAGCGGTTCTTGTTGCCGAAGTCGACGATCGGCACCACCAGGTCGATCGTGTAGATCCACGCGTTCCACGGCAGGTGGTCGTCGTCGTTGATCTCGATCAACGGTCCCTTGAACTGGAACCACAGGCTGCCCACGACCCACGCCGCGATCAGCCACCCCAGCGCACGCGCCGGCCGGTACCCGTAGCCGACCATCGACCGCTGCAGGAAGCTCCACACCAGCACCAACGGCCCGAAGAACCGCATGCCCTCGGCGACCGCGCGGTACCGCAGGCGTTGCTTCTCGATCAGCACGGTCGAGGCGTGCTCCTCGTTGCCCGCCGCGGTGAGCATCTCGGCGAACTGGTCGTACGGCCGAGGGTGGTAGCTGCGCCGCATCGCCTGCCGCAGCCACCGCAGCCGTTGCTGCACCTGGTCGTCGTCGCGCAGGTCGATCGGGTACGCGAGCGAGTCGTAGCGGAAGTCGTCGAGGTCGATGTACCCCGTGGCGTTCCAGAAGTTCTCGTTGTCGTCCAACGACGTGCAGCGCGCCTGCCGCAACGTCACGAGCCCCTTCGGCGGCGACACGACGTTGAGCATCAACTCCTGCACCTGCATGCCCATGGCGTTCAACGCGTGGCTGTCGAGCTTGTAGCCGAGCACCGCGCCGTTGAAGTTCGCCATGCGACCGATCACGGCACGACGGCAGCGCACGCCGCCGTGAGCGACGAACTCCTTGTCGCCGCGCGCGCAGATGAGGTCACGGCCGATCGTGGCGCCACCGATGTCGAGCGACGGCTTCTCGCGCGGCTGGTGCCGGTACTTGCCCGGCTTGATCAACCGGCTGCCGCGCAGGTCGAGGTTCGCGCCGACGGTGATGCCGCGCAGCTCCAGCCCGCCGGAGACCTCCGACTCGCGCACCACGAAGTTGCTGCCGATCTGCGACCGGTTGGCCAGCACGGCGTCGGCGGCCGGGTTGTCGACGGAAGCACGCTCGATCGTGATGCTGCCGCGCACGTGCGTGTCGACCATGCGCAGCTGGCCCTTGATCTTCACCCCGCGCCCGACGACGTCACCGCCGATCTCCGCGCCGTCGACGTGCAACGCGCGTCCCGCACCGGTCGGGTCGGTACCGACCGAGTTGGGCGACACGGCGTCCAGAACAGCCTCTGCCAGCGACAACGTGCCGCCGATCTTGGCGTTCACCGCGCGGATCGTGCCCTGGCTCGTGAACCCGCGGTCGAGCTCGAGGTCGCCGGTGACGTCCACGCGGTCGAGGACCAGCGTCGCGGACGGGTCGGCGTGCGGGTCGTTGGTGTGCTCGAAGTCCGAGCCGCGCGAGAGCGTCGCGCCGCTCAACGACAACGTCGAGCTGATCCGCGCGTTGGACAGGAACACCACGCCGTGCGAGGTGAACGCGCCGAGCAGGTTGCCGCCGACCTGCATCCCGTTGCCGTTCAACGAGAAGCCGTCGCCGTTCTCCAGCACCGCGCTGCCGAGGTTGACGTTGCCGCCGATCCGCGCGCCCGCGAGCCGCACCTCGCCCTCGGTGATGATGCCGAACCCGAGCAACGCGCCCGCGACCGTCAGCCGGTCACCGTGCAGGCAGAGCCCACCGGGCACGCTGAACCTGGTGTCCCGCAACAACACCGAGCCCGCGATCTCGGCGTCGGTGAGGTCGGTCAGGCCGGACACCCGGCAGTCGAGCAACGAGACGTCGTTGCTGCTGCTCAGGTTCCGCGCCTCGAAGCCGGGCAGGTCGCAGTCGGTGAACGAGATGCCCGCCAGGTTCGCCTGCCGCACGTCCGGCGCCGCCTCGAAGACGCACCGCTCGAACTCCAGCACGTACGGGACCTCGACCGCGCGCAGGTCGAGGACGTCGGTGACCACCCGGTCCACCACGCGGATGACGGGTGGGGTGCTCGGCTTGCGCCGAGGCAACCTCCACCCGCCACCACCTGAGTTGTCGTTCTCCCCCAACAGCCCCCGCAGCACGTCCGCCGCGGAGACCTTCCCCCTCGCCACGCGGCTAGGCCGGGTCGCTCGGGCCGTGGTGCGTCGGGTCCAGCACGCGCGCCAGGAACTCCTGCGTGCGCGGTTCCTGCGGGTTGCCGATGACGTCGGCCGCCGGGCCCTCCTCGACGATGTAGCCGCCGTCCATGAAGATCACCTTGTCGGCGACCTCGCGGGCGAACTGCATCTCGTGCGTCACGACCAGCATCGTCATGCCCTCGTCGGCGAGCTGGCGCATGACGCCGAGCACGTCGCCGACGAGCTCCGGGTCGAGCGCCGACGTCGGCTCGTCGAACAGCATGACCTCGGGGTCCATGGACAACGCCCGCGCGATGGCGACGCGCTGCTGCTGACCACCCGAGAGCTGCGCGGGCATCGAGTGCGCCTTCTCGCTCAGCCCCACGCGTTCGAGGTTGTGCAGCGCGACCCTCTTCGACTCCTCCTCGGAGCGCTTGAGGACCTTGCGCTGCGCCACCGTGAGGTTCGCGAGGACGTTGAGGTGCGAGAACAGGTTGAAGCCCTGGAACACCATGCCGATCTTGGTCCGGGCCTTGTCGATGTCGACGTCCGGATCGGTCAGCTCGACACCGTTGACGACGATCTTGCCGCCACTCGGGTCCTCCAGGATGTTGACGCAGCGCAGCAACGTCGACTTGCCGGAACCCGACGGGCCGATGATGCAGACCACGTCACCGCGGTTGACCTGCAGGTCGATGTTCTTGAGGACTTCCAGCGGGCCGAACGACTTCTTCAGCCCGGTGATCTCGACGGCGACATCGCTCATGCCGACACCTTCTTCTTACCGCTGGTGCCACGACGCTCCAGGTACCGAGACAGGTACCCCAGCGGCAGCGTGATGATCAGGTAGCACAGACCCGCGATGAGGATCGGCGTGAGGGACGGGCTGCGGCTCAGCGTCTCCCGGCCGAACTTCGTGAGCTCGTACTGCTCGCGGAACAGGCCGAGGATGTAGATGAGCGAGGAGTCCTTGGTCAGCAGGATCAGCTCGTTCGTCAACGGCGGCAGGATGATCCGGAACGCCTGCGGGATCACGATCGTGATCATCGCGCGGCCCTGCGACATGCCGAGCGAACGGGCGGCCTCGACCTGACCCTTCGGCACGGCCTGGATGCCGGCGCGGATCGTCTCCGCCATGTACGCGGCACCGACGCCACCGAGCGCCAGCATGACCGTGGTCAGCGGCGGGAACTGCATCTGGAACGCGATCGGCACGCCGTAGTAGATGCCGATGAAGACCAGCAGGGCGGGGACACCGCGGAAGAACTCGATGTAGACGGTCGCGATCCACCGGTAGGGAGCCACCGAGGACAGCTTCATGAGCGCCAGAACGAGGCCGAGCGCGAGTCCGAACGCGAAGCCGAGCGCGGTGTAGATGATGGTGTTCTTCAACGCCACGGTGATGACGCTGGGGAACATGGAGGCGGCGATCTCGGTGTTGAAGAACGCGCCCTTGATCTGTCCCCAGTCGGCCAGGAAGGCGACCAGGGCGGCGATGACAACCAGAAGCCCGTACTGCGCGTAGCGGATGTATTCCGCGCGCTTGCGCTTGGACATGGCCATTGCGGCTCCTACCGGAGGTGGTTCGGACAAGCGGCGGGGCCGGCGCGTTCGAGCTCGCACCGGCCCCGGAGACGCGACTACTTCGACGTCGGCTTCTTGCCGAACCACTTCTCGTAGATGGTGTCGTAGCGGCCGTCTTCCTTGGCCTTCTTCAACACCTCGTTGACCTTGGCGGCCAGGGCGGTGTTGCCCTTCTTGATGCCGATGCCGTACTGCTCACCGGTGTCGAACTCGGTGGTGACCTCGGTGTCCGGGAACTCCTTGGCGTAGTCGTAGAGCACGCCGTTGTCGTTGATCACGGCGTCGACGGCGCCGGTGCGCACGGCCGTCTCCGACAGCGGGAGGTCCTCGAACTGCACGACGGTGTAGCCGTTGGCGGCCGCGTTGTCGTTGCCGTACTTCTCACCCGTGGTGTCCTGCTGGACGCCGAGCTTCTTGCCCTTGAGGTCGGCCAGGGTCTTGAGGTTCGACCCCTTCTTGACCAGCAGCGCCTGCGAGGCGTCGAAGTACGGGTCGGAGAAGTCGATCGCCTGCTTGCGCTCTTCGGTGATCGTCATGCCCGCCGCGGCCAGGTCGCACTGGTTCGCGTTGAACGACGTGCCGGACGTGATCGTCTCGAACGGCGTGTCGAAGATCTGCTGGGTGACGTTCAGTTCCTTGGCGACCAGGTCGACCAGGTCGACGTCGAAGCCGACCGTCTTGTCGCCCTCGCTGAACTGGAACGGCTTGTAGGACAGGTGGGTGCAGGTGACGAGCTTGCCTGCCTGCACCAGCGTGACGCCCGAGTCTCCAGCGGGCTGGTTCACGGGAGTCGCGCAGCCTGAAGCTGCCATCACGGCCAGTCCCAAGGCCGGGATCATGGCCATCAACTGCCTGGTTCGACGAGCCACTGCGTCACTCCTCGTAACTGTCGCGGACGAGTGAACGGGATCCTGCCACTCGGGTGACGCCCTGGACAGCACGTGCGTGTTACAGGCCACTCCCTTGCAATGATTTTGTGTCAATGAGGGTTTTTGGCCGCAGAATCTTGCGCGATTTGGCTCAGATCACACAACTTCTGCACGTATTGCACACGAATGATTACTACCAGCTAGTACTTTCTTGATCAGGATTTGATCACGACAGTGCTGGTCAGCGTGTTCTGTCGGCCATCAGACCCGCCACCAGAGCGGTCCAGCCGGTCTGGTGGGTCGCCCCGAGACCCTCGCCCGTATCACCGTCGAAGTACTCGCTGAAGGTGACGTGCTTGCGCCAAAGGGGTGATTCGGAGGCCTCCACGCGCTTGCCGTCCGACGGCCTGCGCCCGTCGTGGTCGGGGAGGAAGAGGCCGACGAGCCGATCGGAGAGCTCGTCCGCGACCTGGCCCGCGGTCACCCAGCGTCCGGAGTGCGTCGGCATCTCGACCTGGAACATGCCGTCGTGGAACGCGCAGACCGTGCGCAGCGACTCGACCAGCAACGCGTTGGTCGGCAGCCAGATCGGCCCGCGCCAGTTCGAGTTGCCGCCGAACATAGGCGTGTGCGACTCGCCCGGCTCGTACCCCATGCGGTGGTCCTGGCCGGCGACCTTGACCTCAAGCCCCTCGCGGTGGGCGGCGCTGAGCGAGCGGATCCCGTGCGGTGACAGGAACTCCTGCTCGTCCAGCATCCGGTGCAGCACGCGCTTGAGCTTGCCGTCGTCCAGCAGCGACACGAACGCGCCGCGCTCGTAGTGGAACGTGATGAACTGCCGCAGCTCGGGCCGGCGCTTGAGCAGGTGCTCCAACCGGCTCGTGAACCCGTGCAGCTCCTCCAGCACCCACGGTTCGAGAACAGCCGAAGCCAGCAACGGGATCAGCCCGACCATCGAGCGCACGCGCACCGGTTCGGACTCGACCGACCCGTCGTGGTGGCGCTTGGAGACCCGGTCGTAGCAGAAGCCGTCCTCGTCGTGCCAGATCCCGCCGCCGTGCGAACCGAAGTGCGTGAACGCCTCCGCGATCGACAGGAAGTGCTCGACGAACTTCGTGGCAACGTCCTCATAGGACTCGTCGTCGCGCGCCAGCTCCAGCGCGATCTGCATCAGGTGCAGGCTGTACGCGGCCATCCACGACGTGGCGTCCGACTGCTCCAGCCGCCACTCGCCGAGCATCGGCTCAGACCGGTTGACCGGCCCGATGTTGTCCATGCCGAGGAACCCGCCCTCGAACAGGTAGCTGCCGTCGGCGTCCTTGCGGTTGACCCACCACGAGAAGTTGAGCAGCAGCTTGTGGAAGACCTTGGCCAGGAACCCGCGGTCGCGGCTCCCGTCCGCCCGGTACACCTGCAACGCGGCCCACGCGTGCACCGGCGGGTTGACGTCCCCGAACTCCCACTCGTAGGCGGGAATCTGGCCGTTCGGGTGCATCATCCACTCACGGCAGAACAGCAGCAGCTGCTCCTTCGCGAACGCCGGGTCCACGAGCGTGAACGGGATCGTGTGGAACGCCAGGTCCCAGGCCGCGAACCAGGGGTACTCCCACTCGTCCGGCATGGAGATCACGTCGGCCACGTCGAGGTGCCGCCAGTGCACGTTGCGCGCCTCGGGCGTGCGTCGTGAGCTGGGCGCCTCGGGCTTCGTCGGGTCGCCGTCGAGCCAGTCCCGCGTCCGGAACCGGTAGTGCTGCTTGGTCCACATCAACCCGGCCAGCGCGCGCCGGAGCACGTGCTTCTCCTCCAGGCCGACCTGCGGCGCGATCGCGTCGTGGAACTCGTCGGCTTCGAGCTTCCGCTGCCGCATCGTCTCCTCGAAGCTCGGCCCGAACGGGTCCAGGTGCCCGTCCCCGCCGATGAGCCGCAGCCGGATCGTCACCGTCTCGCCCGGCTCCACCGGGTCGAACGAGTACCAGGCCGCGAACTTCGTGCCCGCCACCCCGGCGTCGTCCGGCCCCACGACCTGGCACGTGGAGGTGCTCCCGCGCACCACGTAGTCGCAGATGCCGTCCTTCGTCCACGGCGACGGGTTCCGCTCCGCGCCGAACAACGCCATCTCGTTGCTCTCGTTGTCCGTCATCAACATCGACGGGCGGTCGTCGAGGTGCAGCGTGTACCGGCCCAGGTTGCCGTGGTCCGCCGTCACCTTCCGGCCGGCCGTGGTGCTCGCCACGAGCTGGCACGGCCGCTGGTCGCGTCCCCAGGCCCACGTGTTGCGGAACCACAACTGCGGCAACAGGTGCAGCGGCGCGTCCTCAGGCCCGTGGTTCGTGGCGCTGATCTCGACGCAGATGTCGTCCGTCTCGGCCTTCGCGTACGTGATCTGCACGTCGAAGAACCGGTTCTCCTCCAGCACGCCGGTGTCGCTCAGCTCGGGCTCGCGGTTCTCCCGCCCGGCGTTGCGCGCCATCTCCCGCAGCTGCCCGTACGGGAACTCCCGTTGCGGATACCGGTAGACCATCTGCATCCACGAGTGCGTGGGCGTCCCGTCGGTGATCCACCAGTGCTCCTTGACGTCCTCGCCGTGGTTGCCCTCCTCGTTGGCGAGGCCGAAGTACCGCTCCTTGAGGATCGGGTCCCTGCCGTTCCACAGGGCGAGCGAGAAGTTCATGAACCCGTGCACGTCGCAGATGCCGGCGATGCCGTCCTCGCCCCAGCGGTAAGCACGGGAACGGGCGTGGTCGAACGGGAACGAGGCCCAGGCGTCCCCTTCGGGCGAGTAGTCCTCCCGGACCGTGCCCCACTGGCGACCCGACAGGTACGGCCCCCACAGCCGCCACGGCGAAGTCGGTGCATCCGACTCCGCGAGACGCGCCCGTTCCGCTTGTTCGCCCATCGCCCCAGTGTGGGACACCAGCGAGGACGCCCGGTCGGGCCCACGTCTTGTCTGAGTGTTTCCTCACTAAAAGGCGGGTGGAATGGAGGCCAGGTGTGACCTGAACGGCGCATGTCGGCCGTTCCCGAACGAGTGCACGATGCACGGGTGACCGAGGACGAGGTCTTCGACGAGGCAGTGGAGACGGCGCTGGGGGCCGACCGTCCCGAGCGGTTGCGGGCCGTGCTGCGCGACGCCAAGCCGTGGATCGTCGCTTCGGCGCGGGCTCACCACGACCGCTACGCGGAGCTCAGGGTCGGCACCGCGCGTGCGCTGGCTCTCGCGCGGGTCGCGGCGAAGCGTCCGTTCCTGTGGCGCTGCCTGCTGCTCGTCGTGATTCCGGTGACCGAGTGCGCGCTCGCGGCGCTGCTGTTCAAGTACGGGGTCAACGGAAACCCCGCGCTGCCCGTCGTCCGCAACACCGCGATCGCCGCCGGAATCGCCGCGCTGGTGCTCGGGGTGTCGTACCTGACCGTGATCGGCAGGACGATCGCCTGGTTCTGGGGAGTCCTGGGGCTGGGCTGCGTCACCCTCGCCATCCTCGGCGTGAACCTCGCCGCGGCGTTCGTGTGGCCCTGGCCCTGGGTGTTCGCCACCCTGCCGCTCGGCATCGGGCTCGTCTGGGGCGTGGGCCTGCTGACCGAGGTCCTCAACGCCTTCCTGCAACCGGCGATGATCGCCGGCCGGTTCGCCGCAGCGGACCAGGCGCTCAGGGAGTGGCGGTCGGCGATGCTGAACGACGGCGTGCTGCCGGCCCTGCGCGCCGAGCTGGGAGGTACCCGGATCGTGCCCGGCGCCGCGCTGGCGTTCGGTGACGCGCGGAACCTGCACCGCGGCGGGTCGCTGGTCAGCCACCAACCGGTGCCCGCGGGCCGGGAGCTGGCCGAACTGGTCGACACGCTCGACGGCGGCAGCTTCGCGCTCGCCGGACCGCGCGGTTCCGGCAAGACCAACCTGCTCAGGGCTTTCTGCCGGGGCGCCTACCGCCGGCAGGGCCAGGCCGCCGACCTGAGCGTGCTGGTCGCGGCGCCGGTCGACTACGTCCCGCGCGAGTTCGTGCTGCACCTCTACGCGCAGGCCTGCCACGCGGTGCTCGCCCACCTCCGCGAGTCCGCTCCCAAGGTCGTCTGGCGTCGCCGGCACAACGCACAGCTGCAGCTGGCCAGGGCGGCGCAGCGCGGCCTCCGCGACATCGCGTACGTCCAGACCCTCACCGGGGAGGCGAGCGGCAAGTTCGGGTTCCGGGGTGCGGAGCTGGCCTACAAGCGCGCCACCAGCCTGGCGGGCCGCCCGCGGACGTATCCCGAGGTGGTCGACGACTTCCGCACCTTCGTCCGCGACGTCGCCCGCACGCTGAACCCCGTGCGCGTGGTGATCGCCGTCGACGAGATCGACCGCATCGGCGCCGGCGAGCCCGCCCGCCGGTTCCTCAACGAGATCAAGGCCGTGTTCGACGTGCCCGGCTGCTACTACCTGATGTCCGTGTCCACCGAGGCCCAGCACGACTTCGAGCTGGCGGGAATGGGGTTGCGCAGCGTCTTCGACAGCTCGTTCGACGAGGTCGTCCGGGTCGACTACCTGGACTTCGAGCTCGCGCGCGGCCTGATCAGCAGGTCCGTGGAGGGGCTGCCGGAGGTGTTCGTGGCGCTCGCCTACGCGTTCTCCGGGGGCCTCGCCCGGCAGCTCACCCGGTCGGCCCGCGCGATCGTCCGGCAGCCGCGCGGCACGTCACTGGCGGCCGTGACCGAGAGGCTCGTCGCCGACGAACTGGGCCGCGTGTGCAAGACGACGGGCGACGCGCTGACGGCGTTGGACGACCGCGACGGCGTGACGAAACTGCTGCGCGTGCTCGTCGATCCCGGCCCGGACCTGCACGAACTGCGCGACCGCGTGCAGACCGCCTACGCCAGGGAGCACACCGCGATCGGCGACCTCGGGGACCGGGCGGCCGCGCGGATCGCGTTCCTCGCCGTCGTCCGCGACCACTTCACGAACGACCTGACCGAGGTCGTCCCCGCGCAGATCGACGCACTCGCGAGAGCGCGCCGCTACGCGGGGAGCAACCCGGCGACAGGACTGGCGTTGCTGGAGGAGTTCAGCTCTGCCTGGACTGCGCGTCCAGCACCAGAGCGACCGCCTCGGTGACCCTGGCCGCGTGCGCGAGGTGCAGCCACTCGTCCGGCACGTGGCAGTTGGAGTCCGGCCCGACCGCGCCCGTCACCAGGAACTGCGCGTCCGGGTAGGCCTCGTGCAGCAGCCCCATGAACGGGATCGAGCCGCCCAGCGAGACGGTCCGCCACGGCGACCCGAACACCTCCTTGCCGGCGTCGTCCAGCGTCGCCGACAGCCAGGGCGCCAGCTCGGGCGCGTTCCAGCCGTCCGCGAACTCGACCCGCGACAACTCGACGGTCGCGCCGTACGGCACGTCGGACGTGAGCTTCTGCTTGACCGCCTCCAGCGCCACCGCGGCGTTCGCGGTCGGCGGCAGGCGGAAGGACAGCACGAGAGTCGTGAACGGCCGCAGCACGTTGCCCGCGTCGTCCGGCAGCGGCAGCCCCTCGGCGCCGGTCACGGACAGGGTCGGCCGCCACCCGGAGTTCAGCGCGAGCTCGACCTCGTCGTCGGACATCGGCCGCAGGTCACCGACCCGCGGCACCGAGCCCCACAACGCACCCGGCGCGGCCTCGACGGCCTCGCGGACCTCGGCCTGCCGTCCGGCGGGGATCTCGACGTGCATCTCCGGCATCAGGACCTCGCCGGTGGCGGAGTCCTCCAGGCGGTCGAGCAGCTGCCGGGCGATCCGGAACGACGACGGCACGATCCCGGACGCCATGCCGGAGTGCATGCCACCCTCCAGCACCCGCACGGTGGCCGTGACCTGCACCAGGCCGCGCAACGACGTGGTCAGCCACATCCGGTCGTAGTCCGAGCCGCCGGAGTCGAGGCACACGACGAGCGCCACGCGACCCAGGCGTTCGGACAGGTGCTCCAGGTAGGCGGGCAGGTCGGGCGAGCCCGACTCCTCGCCGGTCTCCAGCAGCACGACGCACCGGGAGTGCGCACCGCCTGCGGCCCGCACGGCCTCGATCGCGGCAATTGCGGCATAACCGGAGTAACCGTCATCGGCCGCGCCACGGCCGTAGAGACGTCCGTCACGCAGCACCGGGGTCCACGGACCGAGCCCCTCACCCCAGCCACCCACCGGCGGCTGCTTGTCGAGGTGTCCGTAGAGCAACACGGTGTCGTCCGACGAGTTACCGGACGCGGGCACGTCGACGAGCAGGAGCGGCGTGCGTCCCGCCAGTTGGACGACGTCGAGCTGCACGCCGGGGATCGAACGTGACTCGATCCAGAGGCGCACGTGCTCGATCGCGGCCGCCAACTCTCCGTGTTCCTCCCAGGCGGGATCGAACGCGGGAGAGATCGCCGGCACGGCGACGAGCTGAGACAGGCTCGGGACGATGTCGTCGTCCCAGAGCGTCCTGACGGTGCTGGTCACAACTGAGCGGTCCACCTCTCGATCCTGTCACGACTCCGCCTCCGCCCGCGTCCGTAGCCTCTTCCCTGAGACCTCGAACTGAGTTAACGATCGGTAACCGGGACAACGTCGTCCGTTAATCGGACGGCCTAGTCGGAGGACAAAAGGTCGAACTTCCGACTGTTGTCGCTGATCAGAACGTTGACTCGTGTGTTACGAAGTGGGACGGGTCTCACCAACTCGGGTGAGGCCGTGTCAGGATGTGGTCGTAAGCCACCGTCACCGTCGACGGCTGCCTCCGGCCCCACAGGGTTGGCGGCGACCGCCGACGTCGCCGCACGAGGTCGTCACGAGCGATCAGGCGGTCGGAGTAGACAGAGGAGAAGGCGCATGTCGTCCCCTGAGCAATGGACGCACCCTGAGCCGGATGCAGCGCCGGCCGCCACTGCCGCGAAACCGACGGCGGAACAGGTGATCGCAGGCTTGCGAGCGACCGACGAGGGCGGTGCCGACCTGGTCCAGCTCCTCACCCCCGAGGGCGAACGGGTCCAGCACCCCGACTTCGACATCGACATCACGGCGGAGGAGCTGCGCGGTCTGTACCGCGACATGGTCCTGATCCGCCGCGTCGACCGCGAGGCCAACGCGTTGCAGCGCAAGGGCCAGCTCGGCATCTGGGTGCCGCTGCTCGGCCAGGAGGCGGCCCAGATCGGCGCCGGCCGCGCGATGCGTCAGACGGACATGGCGTTCCCGAGCTACCGCGAGCACGGCATCGCGTGGACCCGCGGGATCAGCCCGACGGAGCTGCTCGGCATCTTCCGCGGCACGGACCAGGGCACCTGGGACCCGGTCGAGAAGCGCTTCCACCCCTACACGATCGTCATCGGCAACCAGGTCCTCAACGCGGCCGGGTACGCGATGGGCCAGAAGTTCGACGGCAAGGTCGGCGACGACGAGGGAGAAGCCACCATGTGCTTCTTCGGCGACGGCGCGACCAGCCAGGGTGACGTGCACGAGGGCTTCGTGTGGGCCGCGGTCTACGACGCGCCGCTCGTCTTCTTCTGCCAGAACAACCAGTGGGCCATCTCCGAGCCCACCGAACGCCAGTCGCGGCTGCCGCTCTACCAGCGCGCCCGCGGCTACGGCTTCCCCGGCATCCGCGTCGACGGCAACGACGTCCTCGCGACGCTCGCCGTCACCAAGTGGGCGCTGGACGAGTGCCGCCACGGCAACGGCCCGATCCTCATCGAGGCGTTCACCTACCGGATGGACGCGCACACCACCTCCGACGACCCGAGCCGCTACCGGCTGTCGGACGAGCTGGAGATGTGGAAGCTCAAGGACCCGATCGAGCGCGTGAAGGTCTACCTGGTCCGCCAGCAGTGGGCCGACCACGACTTCTTCGACGGCGTCGAGGCCGAGGCCGACAAGCTGGGCGAGGAGCTGCGGGAGTTCTGCACGAACATGCCCGACCCGCCCGCTGAACGGATCTTCAGCAACGTCTACGCCGAGGGCAGCCCCGTCCTCGACGCGCAGCGCGACGAATTCCTCGACTACGTCTCGGGTTTTGCTGGAGGTGAGCACTGATGGCTGCTCCGACCATGGACCGTTCCACGGCCGCTGCCCCGGCTTCCCCGGTGCAGACGCTCACGATCTCCAAGGCTCTGAACCTGGGCCTGCGGGCGGCGATGGAAGCCGACCCCAAGGTCATCATGATGGGCGAGGACATCGGCAAGCTCGGTGGCGTCTTCCGCATCACCGACGGCCTGCAGAAGGACTTCGGTGAGCAGCGCGTGCTCGACACGCCGCTCGCGGAGTCCGGCATCATCGGCACCGCCGTCGGCCTCGCGATCCGCGGCTACCGCCCGGTGTGCGAGATCCAGTTCGACGGCTTCATCTTCCCCGGCTTCGACCAGATCGTGTCGCAGGTCGCGAAGCTGCACTACCGCACGCAGGGCAAGATCAAGCTGCCCATCGTGATCCGCGTGCCGTTCGGTGGCGGCATCGGTGCGGTCGAGCACCACTCGGAGTCCCCGGAGTCGTACTTCGCGCACACCGCCGGCCTCAAGGTCGTCTCGTGCTCGAACCCGGCCGACGCGTACTGGATGATCCAGCAGGCGATCGACTGCGACGACCCGGTTCTCTTCTTCGAGCCGAAGCGCCGTTACTACGAGAAGGGCGAGGTCGACACCACGACCCAGCCCGGCAAGCTCTTCGAGTCGCGCGTGCTGCGTTCCGGCACCGACGCGACGTTGGTGGCGTACGGCCCGATGGTCCGCACGTCGCTGGACGCCGCCGCGGCAGCAGCGGAGGACGGCACCTCGCTCGAGGTGATCGACCTGCGCACGTTGTCGCCGCTGGACCTCGCGCCGGTCTACGACTCGGTGCGCCGCACCGGCCGTCTGATCGTCGTGTCCGAGGCGCCGTCCGAGTCCTCGATCAGCAGCGAGATTGCAGCGAAGGTCCAGCAGGAGTGCTTCTACTCCTTGCAGGCACCGGTGCTGCGGGTGACCGGTTTCGACACCCCGTACCCGCCGTCGAAGCTCGAGGAGGAGTTCCTCCCCGACCTCGACCGGGTGCTGCACGCCGTCGACCGCTCTCTCGCCTGGTAAGGGGACAACCGGAAATGCCGCAGTACAAGCAATTCCCCTTGCCCGACACGGCAGAGGGGCTGACCGAGGCCGACATCCTCACCTGGCACGTCAAGCCGGGTGACACCGTCACGGTCAACCAGATCATCGTCGAGATCGAGACGGCCAAGGCCGCCGTCGAACTGCCGTGCCCGTGGGCAGGCGTCGTGACGGAACTGCTGGCCGAACCCGGCCAGACCGTCGAGGTGGGCGTCCCGATCATCACGATCGACACCGACCCCGGCGGCGCGGCCGCACCCGCCCCCGTCGCCGCTCCTGTTGCGGCAGAGGCGAACGGCACCTCGTCCGGCAAGATCGGCGAGGAGATGCCGGGCGGGCGCATCGCGACGCTCGTCGGCTACGGCCCGAAGTCCGGTGCCGCGAAGCGCCGTGCCCGCAAGGACGCCGCACCCGCCGCTGCACCCGCCGCTCCGGCTGCCGTGGTGGCCCCGCCCGCTCCCGTCGCCGCTCCGACCCCCGTGGTCGTGGCAGCTCCGGTGCAGGCGCCGGGCGGCTACGTCCCGCTGGCCAAGCCCCCGGTCCGCAAGCTGGCCAAGGACCTGGGCGTCGACCTGCACGCCCTGGCGGGCTCAGGCCCCGGCGGCGTGATCACCCGCGAGGACGTCGAAACCGCCGTCTCCGCCCCGGCCGCTCCCGCCGCCGTGTCCTCTGTGGACAACGGCACCCGCGAACGCCGAGTCCCCATCAAGGGCGTCCGCAAGGCAACGGCGCAGGCGATGGTGGACAGCGCGTTCACCGCACCGCACGTCACCGAGTTCCTGACCGTCGACGTCACCCCGATGATGGAACTGCGCGCGCGCCTCAAGAACGCGCCGGAGTTCCGCGGCGTGAAGCTGACCCCGCTGGCGTTCTGCGCCAAGGCGGTCATCCTCGCGGCCAAGCGCACCCCGGACGTCAACGCGACCTGGGACAGCGCCGCCAACGAGATCGTCTACAAGGACTACGTCCACCTGGGCATCGCGGCAGCCACGCCGCGCGGCCTGGTGGTCCCGAAGGTCCGCGACGCAGACCGCATGTCCCTCAAGGAACTCGCGGTAGCACTGGACGAGCTCGCCACGGTCGCCCGCGACGGCAAGACGTCACCGGCCGACATGATGAACGGCACCATCACGATCACCAACGTCGGCGTCTTCGGCGTCGACACCGGCACGCCGATCCTCAACCCGGGCGAGTCCGCGATCCTCGCCCTGGGCGCGATCCGCGACATGCCGTGGGTGGTGGACGGCGAGATCAAGGTCCGCAAGATCTGCCAGCTCGCGCTGTCCTTCGACCACCGCGTGGTAGACGGCCAGCAGGGCTCGCAGTTCCTGGCCGACGTCGGCGCACTCCTGGCCGAGCCGGGCATCGCGATCACCTACTGAGTCACGTTCTGCCGAGGGGTCCCTCGTTCGCGTGAAGCGGGCGGGGGACCCCTCGTTCTTGCCCGCACCTCGTCTGACGTCGTGCAACGCTGCCGCCATGATCGAGACGAGTGGCGAGTACTTCGCCGGCTGGGGCACGCTGACCCTGATCAACGCGGGCCTGGCGCAGGCCAAGGGGCGCAGCGGCCTCGCCTGGTTCCTGCTGTCGTTGCTCCTCGGCCCGATCGCGACGTTCCTGATCGTCGTCATGGGCCCTCCAAAGACGATATGACGGTGTTGTTCGTGAACCGCACAGCCCGGAGGTTGTGGTAGAGGAACCTGCGTACGTCGATGTCACTGTCGATGAGTGTGCAGAGTTCCACCCGAAACACCGTGGACAAGGTCAGGTCCTGCCCGGAGAAGTTGCTCTTGGTGAAGTCGCAGCGGTAGAAGTCCACCCCACGACCGAACACGTGCATACCGCGCATGTCGAAGGTCGCGTGGTCGAAAGAGCACCCGACGAACTCGATCGCGCCGTAGCCGAAGTGCGTGTCCTGGAAGTTCACCGTGGTGTGGGTGAAGGTCGTACCGTGGCAGCTCAACTTGGTGTCCTTGAACG
This sequence comes from Lentzea sp. NPDC058450, assembly GCF_042721395.1. Taxonomy (NCBI): domain Bacteria; kingdom Bacillati; phylum Actinomycetota; class Actinomycetes; order Pseudonocardiales; family Pseudonocardiaceae; genus Lentzea; species Lentzea sp. NPDC058450. The sequence goes on along the minus strand of NZ_JBHXLO010000011.1, from coordinate 64,079 downwards.
CGGTGCGTTCGAACGAGGTGTTGTCGCCGGTGAACTCGGCACCGTCGAACACGACCGCACCAGCGAACGTGCGCTCGCTGAAATCGGCGTCCACGAATCGAATGCCGGTGAAGTCGAAATTCAGCGCCGACCACGGCCCGGCTTCACGGTGTGAGCCGAGCCGATCGCGCAGGGCGCGAAGGATCTTGTTCGTCGTCTGGCTGTCGTCCTCGCGCAGCCTCAACTGGTCGATCAACGCGTCGACGCACATCTGCTGTTGTACTTCCCAGTCGTCGGCCAGACCAGCCATCGCCGCGACTCCCGCGATGCGCAAACCAGGCTGCTCACCGCTCAACAGCTCAGCGGCGTCCTTGAAGCGTTCGGTGAACAGCTTGGTGCGCTCGCGTTCCTCCTGGTTGAGCGCGTGCGCGTGCGCCGCCTCAGTGACGCGCTGCTTGCGGTAGTTCACCGCCAGCGCCACCACGCCACCGAACCCCGCAACGACTGCGAGCCCGATCTTCAACAGGTCCAGCATCTCGGTCGTGCTGAACGCGGCCTGCTTCGGCATCGTCGGCCAGCCCAGCAACCACAACAGCCCGCCGCCCGCCGCCGCGGCCACGAGTGCTGCGATCAGCAGCCAGCCGACGATCGACGCCCAGACCGGGGACTGCCGCTCCCGTCCGTGCCGCCGGCGAAACCGCAGACCAAGGCGCCTGTTGAGCAGCAACAGCCACACCACGGCGAGCGCCCCCAGCGCCGCGTACTGCCAGGTGATCGACCCCACACAGGTGATCGTGCCTTATTCAGGTTGACCCTCCAGCAACTGGAGGGTTCACAGTAGTTCTCGTGACGCGCTACCAGATCGGTGAGCTGGCCAGGATGACCGGACTCACCGTCCGCACCATCAGGTTCTACTCCGATTCGGGCCTCATCCCGCCCTCGGACAGGACCACCGGTGGCTACCGCACCTACGACGCCGACGCGGTGGCGAGGCTGAAGCTGGTCCGCACGCTCAGAGACCTGGGCGTGGACCTGCCGACGGCCGGCCGCGTGCTGGCGCGCGAGGTGTCGGTGACGGACGTGGCGCGGGCACACGCGGACGCGATCGACGCGCAGATGAGGACGTTGCGGCTCAGGCGAGCCGTGCTGCGCGCCGTCGCCAAGGGAGGGGAGATGGAACTGATGAACGAACTGGCCCGGATGTCGGACGAGGAGCGGCAGCGCATCCTCGACGACTTCTTCGAGGAGGTGTTCGGCCCGTACGAGCTCGATCCGCAGTTCGAGCAGCACATGCGATCCGTGCGGATCGAGCTGCCGGACGACCCGTCGACCGAGCAGCTGGAGGCGTGGGTCGAGCTCGCGAAGCTCGTGCAGGACCCGGACTTCCGCGCGGCCGTGAAGCGCATGTCGCAGCAGCACGAGGAACAGCGCCGCAACGGCGCGGACATGGGCCCGCCCGCCGAAGGGCAGATGGAGGCGTTCAACTTCGCCATCGCCCAGGCCCGCGAAGCCCTCGACGCCGGCATCGCGCCGGAGTCGGACGAAGCACGGGCCGTCGTGGCCCGCGTCAACGCCAACTGGGCGGAGGCCCTGGGCCTGCCGAACGACGAGACCCTCGTGGCGAAGCTGCGCGAGCTCTCCGACTTCGCCGACCCGCGCGCCGAGCGCTACTGGGTGCTGATCGCGAAGGTCAACGGCTGGCCCGCCACGCCCGACCACTCGCGCGAACGCACCTGGCTGCGCGAAGCCGGCCAGCCCTTCGGCTGAACACCTTGAGTCCTGCGGGAACCAGCTGGGCGCCCAGCTCGTTTCCGTGGCAACGAAGGGGGTTCGTCATGTCCGCACTGTTCGAGATCTTCGGTGCCGTCCTGGGTGAGACGTTCGGCCAGACCGAGGAAGACCGCTCACGCGGCGACGGCGACGTCTTCATCGACGGCGAATGGCAAGAGGGCGAACTGTTCTTCGGCCCCACCAAAATCATCTGGGACGAACGCATCATCTTCAGCGACGCCGAGGGCCGCGTGGAACAGATCGTCGACCAGGACCCACCCCACCCGAGCTTCGTGGTGCTCCGCTTCCGCCGCCCGCACGACGTGGTCCAGCTGGCCGTGCACCGCCGCGAACTCAAGCGAGTCGGCGCAGTCCTGACACTGCCCCTCTGAAGGCGAGCCCCAGCGGCAAGCAGTACAGAACGCTTGCTGATTAGTCCGCCTGGGCCGCCAGGAGTACCCGCACGATCTTGCGCTGGGTGCCCGTGTACTGCCCATCCACGTACGTCAGGTTGCCGGCCGTGGCACCACCGGCCAGCGTGCTCAACGCAGGAACCCAACCGCCCTATACCGCCGCCAACGCCAGCGCCGCACCGGAAACACCTCGCGCAACGGCCTGAACGGACCCTTGATCCCGTTGAAGCGCAAGGGAACCTGCGTGGGCTTCGTCGGCAACAGCACGGACGTCGCGACAGTCGGTGCGCAGGCGGCGGCCGTCATCCACATCGGCAGCTCCGGCGAGCCGGGCAGCAGGGATGACACGGCCATGAGCCCGCCGATCAGAGCGCTCGCCGCACGGGCATGATCTTATGTCAGTGAGGATAGGGCTGGCTCGCCGTCATGGGGACACTTCACCCCCTGAGCGCGTCCGCTGGGAAATTCTCGGTACTGCGAACGGGGCTGATTCCAGATGTGGCCGCGCTATTTTGGTCGCATCGACAATAATAGAACGTGCTGGTGAGAAGATTGCGCCTGGCGACGAGCCTTGCGGCAGCTGTCTTTGTTGTCGAATCGACTATATTTCGAGGACTTTTTGTCAAACAAACTCTAAATTGACCACTTCATGCCGCGCCGCGTATCAATGTTCCGACGGAGTGATCGAGCGCGGATCGGAGTGGTGGGCATGCCAGGCGGTCGCGAATCTTCCAACGGGCCTCAGGTGGACTGGAGAGAGGTGGCGACCTTCGGGATCGTCATCGCCTTCTTCGGGATGGCGGTCTTTCTGATCAAGTCGGGACTGGACCCCATTGCGACGGTTGGGCTCATGTCGGCGGTGACGGCGCTGGCGGTACAGTTGGTCCGCGGCCTGCGGAAGTCTGGCTCGCACCGCGGGAAGAACAAGAAAAAGGGTAAGAAGTGACGGCCGAGGTCGCGGTGATCGGTAGCTTTCGTCAACATTACGACGAGGTCGTTGCCGCTGTGGTCGAGCTCGTCGAGAGCGGGCTGACGGTGACCACGCCTCCGATTTCTTCCATCACCAACCCTGGAGAGTTGTTCGTCCGGTTCGAGCTGGATCCACCGCACGTCTCAGACGGTGAGATCCAGGCGGCCACGCTGAAGAAGATCCTGTCTTCGGACGCCGTCTACGTTGTCGCTCCGAACGGCTACATCGGCAGAACAACGTGCTATGAGTTGGGTCGAGTTCACGAGAAGGGAGTTCCGGTTTTCTACTCGGAAGTTCCCGTGGACCTGCCGCTGGAAGTTCAGGACATCATCGTGTGCGATGCCGTGGAGCTGAGAGATCGCCTGGACCTCGAGAAGCGGGAGTCTTGATGGAGGACCGCCGAGAGCGGATCACGGTACTGGTGGCGGCCGACCTCGTCGTCCTGACCATCCGTGACGGTCGTCTGCAGGTCCTGGTGGTGGTCAGGGGTACCGAGCCGTACAAGGGCATGAAGGCGCTTCCCGGTGGGTTCCTCCGCCCGGACGAGTCCGCCGAGGATGCGGCGCAGCGAGAACTGGCTGAGGAGACGGGGCTTGACCCATGCTCGTTGCCGCTTCGGCAACTGAGGACCTATTCCAGACTTGGTCGTGATCCACGAGGACGCGTCGTCTCGGTGGTCTTTCTTGCGGTCGCTCCAGAGCTGCCCATGCCTGAAACCGCTGCAGGCAACGACGCCGCCGCGTCCCTCTGGGCTCCGGTGGACGCGACGACGTCGGCTTCGCTCGCGTTCGATCACGCCGAGATCCTGGCTGACGCTGTGGCTCAGGCAGGCGAAATGATCAGTTTCACGACGCTGGCCGCGAAGTTCTGCGCCGAGACGTTCACGATGAAGGAACTGCGTCAGGTGTTCGAGGCCATCTGGGGCGTCGAGCTCGACCCAGCTAACTTCCTGCGCGCGGTCACGAACAAGAAGAACGATTTCGTGGTCCCGGCCGGTGGCCAGCACAAATACGCGCGCGCCGGGCGCCCGGCGACGCTGTACCGCATGGGGCAAGCGGAACTGCTCGACCAGCCGATACGTCGCCCACTGCGGCGTGACGCCGGAGAAGGCGTGTAGGACTGAGAAGGGCGGCCCGAAGGCCGCCCGTCCGCGTCACTTGATCTGCATCCCGGAGATCATCCGCGACACCACCAGCCGCTGAATCTCCGAAGTCCCCTCGAAGATCGTGAAGATCTTGGCGTCCCGGTGCATCCGCTCAACAGGATGATCACGGGTGTACCCGGCCCCACCCAGGATGTGGATCGCCCGCTCAGTCGCCCACACCGACACCTCGGAAGCCTTGAGCTTCGACATCGACCCCTCACCAGCGGTGAACGGCACGTTGTTGCGCCCCATCCAAGCCGCCCGCCACACCAGCAACCGCGAGGCGTCGATCTCCATCCGCATGTTGGCCAGGTCGAAGGCGATCGACTGGTTCTCGATGATCTTGCGCCCGAAGGCCCCGCGGTCCTTCGCGTACTCCAACGAGTAGTCGTAAGCAGCCCGCGCAACACCAACAGCCATCGCCCCAACGGTAGGACGCGTGGTCTCGAAGGTGGCCATGGCCGCCTGACCGCCGGCCTTCAGCCCCTCTCGTGCACGAGCGAGCCGAGCCTCAAGACGCTCCCGACCACCCAGCACACACCGTCCAGGCACCCGAACGTCGTCCAAGAAGACATCAGCCGTGTGCGAAGCACGCATCCCGTGCTTCTTGATCTTCCCAGGCGACGACAACCCAGGCGTACCAGGCGGAACGATGAACCCGGCCTGACCACGAGACCCCAACGCAGGATCAACAACAGCGGTCACGACGTGCACGTTCGCGATGCCGCCGTTGGTCGCCCAGGCCTTCTGCCCGTTCAGCACCCACTCGTCCGTCGCCGAGTCATAACGAGCACGGGTCCGATACCCGGCCACATCCGAACCGGCCTGCGGTTCGGAAGCGCAAAAAGCAGCCAGCTTCGGGTCCGACTCGTCGCCGAAGCACTCCGGCACCCACTCCGCGAGCTGTTCGGGCTCGCCGCCCGCGAAGATGCCCGCGACGGCCAAACCCGTGCCCATCAACGACAGCGCGATGCCCGCGTCACCCCAGAAGAGTTCCTCGGTGGCGATCGGCAGCGACAGCCCGATCGGGTCGGCGAACCAGGTAGCGAGAGCCTCGAAGCCGTAGAGGCCGATCTTCGCCGCCTCCTGGATGACCGGCCACGGCGTCTCCTCGCGCTCGTCCCACTCCGAGGCCGCCGGCCTGATGACGTCGCGAGCGAAGCCGTGCACCCAGTCGCGCAGGTCGGTCTGGTCTTCGTTCAGTTCGAGCGAGAAGCCACCCACAGCGCAGAACCCTTCTCCGTCAGGCCTTCGGGATGTTGAACAGGCTCATGAACCCGGCTGCGAAGCCCAGGTCGCCCTTCACCTTCAGCTTGCCCGTCATGAACAGCACGGGGGCGGAGGCGTTGCCGGTCGCGAGCTTCAGGAAGTCGGCGGGCGTCAGGGTCACGATCGCACGGGCTTCGCGCGTCACGCCCTTGTTGATCGCGCACGTCGCGTCCTCGATCACCGCTTCGTAGACGTCTTCCAGCACGTGGAAGTGCACGACGGCGCGAGTGGAGCCCGCCCGGTCCGCGCGGAAATGGACCTCCATGCGGCGGAACACCTCGTCCAGCACGCGTACGCGCAAAGAAGCATCCGCGACGACGGCCTCGATCTGGTCCTTCGAGGCACGCGAGATGATGCGGGCGAAGTTGGACGGGTCCATCTTCGACAGGTCCAGGTCGGCGCCGCCGTCGGCCAGCGCGCCCAGGGCGTTCAGCAACGCCGCGAAGTCGTCGCGGCCGAGCTTCTTCGGGTCGATGCCGCGGGCGATGACGTCGATGTCCACGTCCTTCAGCGCCGGGTCGTCCGGGGAGATCTGCTGCAACGTGCTGATCAGCTCGGCAGGACTGAGCTTCGCGATCGCCTCGGTGGTGAGGTCGAGCGTCATGCGGAACACCTCCTGGTACCTACTCGTGAGTAAGACTACTGGCCAGTAGATTGGGCGGCAAGCCGATCGGATAATCTTGCTGCTCCGAACCGAGGGGTAGTGATGCGCACAGAAGGTCGAGCCAAGCGCTTGCCACGCGCCGTGCGTGAGCGGCAGATCATGGACGCCGCCGTGGACGTGTTCTCGCGGCTCGGCTTCCACTCGGCCTCGATGGACGAGATCTCCGAGGTCGCGGGCATCTCCAAGCCGATGCTCTACGCCTACCTGGGGTCGAAGGAAGAGCTGTTCGCGACGTGCATCCGGCGCGAGGCCACGCGCATGATGGAGGCCATCGCGACGGGCGTCGAGCCCGACCAGGAACCCGACGTGCAGCTGTGGAGCGGCCTGCGCGCGTTCTTCGGGTTCGTCGGGGAGAACCGGGCCAGTTGGCAGGTGCTGCACCGCCAGGCGTCGGCGCAGGGCGGTCCGTTCGCGGTCGAGCTCACGGACATGCGCAGCCGGGCGGTGTCGCTGGTCGCGGCGCTGCTCACCCAGTCGACCAAGGCGCCCGCGACCAAGCTGGAGGCCGAGTCGCTGGCCGCCGCGCTGGTCGGGGCCGGCGAGTCGCTCGCGGACTGGTGGCTCGACCACCCCGAGGAACCCGCCGGCGTCGTCGCCGCCCGCCTCATGAACCTCGTCTGGATGGGCTTCGGGAACCTCGTCGACGGCAACGTCTGGCACCCGCCGTCACGACGTTGAACCGACCAGGTGGGGCCCCTTGCCCCACACGGCGAACTCCCAGCCGCTCGAAGTCTCCGCAGCCGAGAACTCGACCCGACCAGGGATGAACAGCGGTTTCTTGAACCGGACGGCGACCGTCACGGCCTCGGGAAGGCGCCCTTCCAACGCGGCCAGGCAACGCGCCTTCGTCCACATGCCGTGCGCGATGGCGCGGGGGAAGCCGAACACCCTGGCGCCCAACGGGTGCAGGTGGATCGGGTTGCGGTCGCCGGACGCCGCGCCGTAGCGCCGCCCGATGTCCGCGGGCACCCGCCACACCGCGGACCCGACCGGTCGTTCGAGCTCCTCGGACGACCCGGACGAGGTCGAACCCCGCCGCAGATAGGTCGAAACCCCTTCCCACACACCGGAAACCGACGTCACGACGTCGACCTGGGTGCCCTGCGGATGGGGTCGCAGGTCGCGTGCGGACACCGTGATCTCCAGCGGCTCGTCCAACGTCAACGGCCGCGACTGCGTGATCCGGTTCGCCACGTGCACGAGCCCCGGCAGCGGAAACGGGAACCCGGCGCCCGACATCAGCTTCATCTGCAACGGAAAGCCCAGCACGTGCGGGTACGTCAACGGCAACGCGTCGCGCAACCCGAACCCGCACACCGAGTTGTAGGCCGTCAGGTGCTTCAGAGACACGTCCAGCGCAGCCGAAACCGGTGGGGCGGCCAGCGTTTCCCCGCGCCGGAACGACGTGAGGGCGGCACGCAGCAACATCAGGCCCCCAGTAGCATCTGGCCGCACACGCGCACGACGTTGCCGTTCACGCCGCCGGATCCGGGCGACGCGAACCACGCCACGGTCTCCGCGACGTCCGACGGCAGCCCGCCCTGCGACAGGCTGTTCATCCGCCGCCCCACTTCACGGGTCGCGAACGGCACCGCCGCGGTCATCTTCGTCTCGATGAAACCGGGCGCCACGGCGTTGATCGTGGCCCCGCGAGCGGCGAGAACGGGCGCGAGCGTCTGCACCATCCCGATCACGCCCGCCTTGGACGTGGCGTAGTTGGTCTGGCCGACGTTGCCCGCGATGCCCGCGATCGACGACACCCCGACGATCCGGCCGCCCTCCCGCAGCACGCCCCCGTGGATCAACGCGTCGTTGACCCGTTCCTGGCAGGCGAGGTTGACCTCCAGCACCGCGTCCCACTTCGCGGAGTCCATGCGCGCCAGCGTCTTGTCGCGCGTGATGCCCGCGTTGTGCACGACGACGTCGACGCCGCCGTGCCGTTCCAGCAGGTACGACGTCAATCGGGCGGGGTCGCCGGTGATGTCGAGCTGCAACGCCGAGCCGCCCACGGCGTTCGCGACCTTCGACAGCTCGTCGCCGGCGGCGGGCACGTCCAGGCACACCACGTGCGCGCCGTCGCGGGCCAGCGTCGCCGCGATCGCCTCGCCGATGCCCCTCGACGCGCCCGTGACCAGCGCGACCTTGCCCTCCAGCGTGCCCGCGGGCGTCGCGCCGGTGACGTGGACGACCTGCCCCGACACGTACGCGGACCGTCCGGACAGGAAGAACCGCAGCGTCGACTCGACCCCGTCCTCGGCACCGTCCGCCACGTAGACCAGGTTCGCGGTGCCGCCGCGGCGCAGCTCCTTGCCGACCGAGCGCACGAACCCCTCGAGCGCCCGCTGCGCCACGGAGTCCGGCGACCGTCCGATGACGATCACCCGCCCGCACGGCCCGAGCTGCGCGATCGTGGGGTGGAAGAACTCGTGCAGCTGCTTCAGCTCGCCCACGGTGGTGATCTCGGACGCGTCGAAGACGAGCGCGCCGTACGGGGCGGCGCCTGTTTCGAGCTGCTTCAGGAAGGGCAGCCTGGCAGCGCCACCGACCAGCACCGATGTGGCCACAGCGGCGTCGCGGCGCAGCGGGTGGGGGTTCGGCAGGCCGAGCCTGCGGACGAGCTGGCGGCCCAGCCCCGACGTTGCGAACTTCTGGTACCTGTCCACGTCACACAACCTACTCGCTAGTAAGTCTACCCGCTAGTAGGTAGTATGACGGCATGCGCGTAGCGATCATCGGCGGCAACCGCATCCCGTTCGCCCGCTCGAACGGCCCGTACGCCACCGCCTCGAACCAGGACATGTTCACGGCGGTGCTGGACGGCCTGGTCAGCCGCTTCGGCCTGCAGGGCGAACGGCTCGGCGAGGTGGTCGCGGGCGCCGTCCTCAAGCACTCGCGCGACTTCAACCTCGTCCGCGAGTCGGTCCTCGGCAGCAGGCTCAGCCCCGAGACCCCCGCGTACGACCTCCAACAGGCGTGCGGCACCGGCCTGCAGGCGATCATCGCCGTGGCCAACAAGATCGCGCTCGGCCAGATCGAGGCAGGCATCGCGGGCGGCGTCGACACCACCAGCGACGCCCCGATCGGCGTGAACGAGAACTTCCGCAAGCTCCTGCTGGAGTTCAACCGCACCCGCAAGGTCAGCGTGATCGCGAAACTGCGCCCGAGTCACGTCGTCCCGCACCTGCCGCGCAACGGCGAACCGCGCACCGGCATGTCCATGGGCGAGCACGCGGCCGTCACCGCGGCGCAGTACGAGATCACCCGCGAGTCCCAGGACGAACTGACCGCCCGCAGCCACCAGAACCTCGCGCGCGCCTACGACGAGGGCTTCTTCGACGACCTCGTCACCCCGTACCTGGGCCTGACCCGCGACCAGAACCTCCGCCCGGACAGCACCGCCGAGAAGCTCGCCAAGCTGAAGCCGGTCTTCGGCGACACGATGACCGCCGGCAACTCGACCCCGCTCTCCGACGGCGCCTCCGCGGTCCTGCTCGCCACCGAGGAGTGGGCCGCGGCCCGCAACCTCCCGGTCCTCGCCTACCTGACGTTCGCCGAGACCGCCGCCGTCGACTACGTGCACGGCGACGAGGGCCTGCTGATGGCCCCGGTGCACGCCGCGCCGCGCATGCTCGACAAGGCGGGCCTCACGTTGCAGGACTTCGACTTCTACGAGGTGCACGAGGCGTTCGCCTCGCAGGTCCTGGCGACGTTGAAGGCCTGGGAGAAGGAGCTCGGCGAGATCGACAGGTCCAAGCTGAACGTCAACGGCTCGTCGCTCGCCGCAGGCCACCCGTTCGCCGCCACCGGCGCCCGGATCGTGGCGACCCTGGCGAAGCTGTTGCACCAGAAGGGGAGCGGGCGCGGCTTCGTGTCCATCTGCGCCGCAGGAGGTCAGGGCATCACGGCCATCCTGGAGCGATGAGTTCCGGCGGCCTGCGAGGTCCACCCTTCCGAACCCGTTCCGGAGAAGGATGGCGACCATGACCTTGCAGGCACTGCTGGAGTCCCACCGCGACACCGTCCCGGCCTCGGCCGCCCTGATCGCGCGCGGCGGCGACGTCGAGTTCGCGGCGGTCGGCGAGTCCAGGGACGCGGTCTTCCCGATCGCCTCGATCACCAAGCCGATCGTCGCCACCGCCGCCGCACTGCTGGTCCGCGACGGCGACATCGGCCTGGACGACCCGATCGTCCGCTGGCTCCCCGAACTGGACAGCCCGCAGGTCGTGCGCACGCTGACCAGCGAGATCGACGACGTGGTCCCGGCCGTCCGCCCGATCACCGTCCGCCACCTGCTGACGTCCCGTTCCGGCTGGGGCTTCACGGCCGACTTCTCGTTGCCCGCCACCGCGAAGCTATTCGAAGAGGCCCACCTGCACGGCCGCCCCGACCTCCCGGCCCCGGACGAGTGGCTGAAGCGCCTGGCCACGGTCCCGCTGCTGCACCAGCCGGGCGAGGGCTGGGTCTACAACACGGCGTACGACGTCCTGGGCGTCCTGATCGACCGCGCCACCGGCTCACTCCCGACGTTCCTCGCCGACCGCTTCTACACGCCACTGGGCATGACCGGCACGAGCTTCGTCAGCGACGTCCTCCCGTCCGGAGCAGGAGGCCTCCAGTCCACAGTGGACGACCTGCTGGCGTTCCACCGCCACCTGCTCACCGGCGACCTGCTGCCGCAGCTGGCCACGGACACGACCTCCGCCGCGGAGCGCGAAGCAGCCGAGATCTTCCTCGAAGGACAGGGCTGGGGCTGGGGCGGCAGCGTCGACATCGCGCGGCGCGACCCGTGGAACGTCCCCGGTCGCTACGGCTGGGTGGGAGGTTCCGGCACGGCGGCGCACGTCATCCCGGCCACCGGCACGATCACCGTCCTGCTCACCCGCACGGCGATGACGAGTCCCACCCCGACCCCGATCATGCGCGATTTCTGGCGGTACGCGGCGGAGTAAGGCTTGCCGAAGTAGACGGTCCCTCATGCACACTCAGAGTGTCGTTTCACCGCGACACTGGGGGTGGGATGCAGGACCTGCAGGTTGATCCCGTCAGAGATCCGATACTCGCACGCGCGCTGATGGGCACCTTGCGCGACGAGTGGGGCCCGGCAGCAGACGCGATGAGGTCAGCCAGGGAGTGGGAACGCCGCGCCTACATCCTGCTGACCCTCGCCGCCGCGGCCCGCCGCCGCGCCGAGTGGCTCACCAACTGGCGGAAGGCGCGGCCGGACGACCGCGACGCCGCAGCCCTGCACCACACCGTGGAGTCGCTCAACGGCCACTGACTACGGCTGCACGGCGGAGTAGAACTTCTTCGCCAGTGCACGCACAGACGTCCGGCACTGCTCGCCCCCGACGCCGGTCTGCGCGACCGTCAGCACGGCGTTCTCGTCGAGCGCCTCCATCGCACAGGCCGAGTCTCGCGCTTCTCGCCAGCGTGCGATCGAACCGATGCCTGCGCCTTCCTCGTCCCACCCGGCTGTGCGGTCTGTGAAGTAACTCTTCGCGTGGTCGTTTCCGGACACGACACCGGTGGCGTCCGTGCTCCTCCACGACTTGATGGCGAACGTGATCGTCTGCTCGGCTGCCTTGAACAGGCAGGTCTTCGCTGCCGGCTGGGCACCTGCGGGCGAGTCGTCGTCCGGTTCGGAGGCAGGCAGATCCGCACCCACCCGCTGCCTGATGTCCTGGCAACTCCTCAGCACCTCGGCCGGGTACTTCACCGGAGCAGACGGCGGGGAGACCGGCGTCGAGGTCGAGTCGAAGGTCGGCGTCTCCACGCGCTCGGCACTGCAACCGGCGATGAGGAGGGCCACCGTCGCAACGCCAAGGACGTGGTGAGTGCCAATACGCCCAAAAGGCACAGCGCATACCCCCGAGTTCCGTAGCGATCACTGCTGCGGAACGACGATAGCGAGTCGCTGAGGGAGCCTGCGATCACATGCCCGACGACGAGGCCGACGAGTTGTCGTAGGTGCCGTTCGGCTTCGCCCGGTACTGGTACCGGCCCTCGCGCCGCCCGCGCCGAGCCCGCCGCCCGAGCAGCACGATGGTCGTGAACACCGCCAGGAACAGCAGGACGGCCCCGCCGATCCCCAACACCAGCGCCGTCTCCATCAGTCGAGCAACGACCAGGCGGCCGTGCACGTGGCGGACACGGTGATCTGCTGCGCCTTCAGGTTCAGCTGGTCGACCATCCCGGCCGGCCCGGCCATCTCGAACGACGCCGCCCCGCTCATCATCCGCGGCGAGTAGTGCGACCCGCCCTCGGTGTCGCCGATCCGCAGCAACGGCCCGAGCCGCCGCCCCAGCGCCGACGCGTACCCCTCGGCCCGGCGCAGCGCATCGGCCACGGCCTCGCGCTGGGCCTCGCGGATCGCCTCGGTGTCGTCGACCAGGGCCCACGACGGACCGTTGATCCACGACGGCTCGGCCTGCACCAGCGCGGCCAGCAGTCCGTCGAGGCGGTCCAGGTCCTTCACCCAGATCACGTACTGCTGCTGCGCGCGGCTGCCGACGCGCTGGTTGTTGTCCCAGTTGTCGTGCGCGGACAGCTGCCGCGACCGCACCTCGAACTCCTCGAGCAGCGGTTCGACGACGGAAATGCGCTGGTTGAGCGTGCTCACCGCCTCGGAGCGTTCGGCGCCGAGCGCCCCGAACGTCACGTCGACCTGTGCGCGGTCGGCGGTGCGCTCGACCTCGCCTGTCCCCTTCGTCACGACTTCAGCCACGTGAGCCAGCCAACCGCGAGACCACTCCATCTGCAACTATCAGCTTCTATTGCTCAATCACTAGATAAATGTAGAGAGCGGCATCCGGCCGCACTTCGAAGGATGTCTGCGCGTCTCTACGGCACGCCCTAGAAACGCGGATACGGTGCGAGCCATGGACCCGGTGCGCAACCCGTTCGCTCCCGGTGCAGGCCAGCGGCCTCCTGAGCTCGCCGGCCGGGACAAGGAGGTCGGCGCGTTCGAGGTGGTGCTCGAACGCGTGGCCCGCGGCCGTCCCGAGCGCAGCCTCGTGCTGACGGGGCTGCGGGGCGTGGGCAAGACCGTGCTGCTCGGCGAGCTGCGGTCGATGGCCGTGAAACGCGGCTGGGGCGCGGGCAAGGTCGAGGCCAGGCCGGACGCCGATCTCCGCAGGCCGCTGTCCGCCGCGCTGCATCGGGCGATCCGCGACCTCGCCGTCCGCCACCGCGCGCCGGACCGCGTCGAGGCCATCCTCGGCATCCTCAAGGCGTTCGCGCTGCGGGCCGCCCCGGACGGCGCCAAGCTGCGCGAGCGCTGGCAGCCCGGCATCGACGTGCCCGCCGCGTCCGGCCGCGCCGACTCCGGCGACATCGAGATCGACCTCGTCGAGCTGTTCACCGACGTCGCGGAGCTCGCGCAGGACGTCGGCACGGGCGTGGCGCTGCTCATCGACGAGATGCAGGACCTCAAGCCGGACGACATCAGCGCGTTGTGCGCGGCCTGCCACGAGCTCTCGCAGATCGGCGCGCCGCTGGTCGTCGTCGGCGCGGGGCTGCCGCACCTGCCCGCGGTGCTGTCCGCCAGCAAGTCGTACTCGGAACGCCTCTTCCGCTACGTCCGCATCGACCGGCTCAGCCGCGAGGACGCCGACCGCGCCGTGCTCGCCCCGGTCGAACGCGAGGACGCGGGCATCACCGACGAGGCGCTGGACGCCCTCTTCGACGCCTCCGGGGGCTACCCGTACTTCATCCAGGCCTACGGCAAGGCCGCCTGGGACGCCGCCCCGGCCGATCCGATCACCGCGCTGGACGTCTCCGTGGCCGCTCCGGAGGCCGACGCCGAGCTGGCCGTGGGCTTCTTCGGCTCCCGATACGAGCGTGCAACGCCCGCTGAACGCGAGTATCTCCGGTCGATGGCCGAGTTGACCGACGGAAAGGATGCGGGCGTCAACACCGCCCAGGTGGCCGAGCACCTCAAGCGCAAGCCGTCGTCGCTGTCGCCCGCACGGGACTCGCTCATCAAGAAAGGCCTGGTCTACAGCGCGGAACGGGGTCAGATCGCCTTCACCGTGCCGCACTTCGGACGGTTCCTGCTCGGTCGTGAGGAGTGACGGCGGACACCTACGGTTGTCCGGCTGTCCACGTTGTCAGCCGATGATTCATCGGCGTGTGCCCCAACTCACCGGATAATCGCGTGCTTTCACGCGCGCGTAGGTGCATACTTGGGTTACCAACCAAACAGACCTCACAGAGGGAAGTGCAGACCGAGATGAACTTCGCAGCGAAGCTCCGCGCCCGTCGTGCCGAGGCGCGCAACCGGAAGGCCGTGGCTCGCGCGATCGACATGGCGACCACCCCGTCCATGCGTCACGAGCTGATGGCCATCGCCCAGGCTCAGGTCACCACCCTGCGCTGACTTTCTGACCCGGCACTCGCGCGGCGCCCCGCTAGCGAGTGCCTCCCTACGGGAACCCCCTGGAGCACCTCCCGCGCTCCAGGGGGGTTTCATTCTGTTAAACGTGATCCACGCCACAGTATGATGGCGTTGTAACAGCGCACGTCGGTCCGCCGATGTCACTGTTGACCTCGCGGTGCTGTCGGACCCCCGACCTGGCAGCACCGCGAGGTTTCTTGTTTGCTGGGGGACATGAAGATCGCCGTGCTCGGCACCGGCCTCATGGGTGCCCCCATCGCAGCCAACCTCGCCGCGGCCGGACACGACGTCCGGGTCTGGAACCGCACGCGCGCCAAAGCCGAACCGCTCGCCGCTCAGGGCGCCGTCGTGGTCGACACGCCCGCCGAGGCCGTCGAAGGCGTCGAGATCGTGCTGACGGTCCTGAACGACGGTCCGACCGTCACCACCACCATGCAGGCCGCCGCGCCGTCACTGCCGCACGACGCGGTGTGGGTGCAGGCGTCCACGGTCGGTGTCGACGCGACGGAGGACCACATCGCACTCGCCCGGTCGCTCGGGCTGGAGTTCGTCGACGCGCCGGTGCTCGGCAGCACCAAGCCCGCGGCCGAGGGCAAGCTCGTCGTGCTCGCGTCCGGTGCGGAAGAGCTCCGTGCGCGCGTGCAGACCGTTTTCGACGTCATCGGCGCACGCACGATGTGGGTCGGCGAGGCCGGCCAGTCGTCCCGCCTGAAGCTCGTCGCGAACAGCTGGGTGCTCGCGCTGACCGCCGCCGTCGGCGAGGCCGTGTCGCTCGCGGAGGCCTCCGGGCTCGACCCCCAGCTGTTCCTGGACGCCGTGTCCGGTGGCGCGATCGACACGCCATACCTGCAGATGAAGGGCGGCGCGATCATCGCCCGCTCGTTCGACCCGGCGTTCACCGTGGAGAACGCGCTGAAGGACGCCCGGCTCGTCGGTGAGGCGGCGGAACGGGCACAGGTGCGCCTGGACGTCGCCCAGGCGTCCGCCGAACGTCTGCAGCGCGCGGTCGACGGTGGTCACGGCGACAAGGACATGGCCGCGTCTTACTTCGCCAGCTACGAATAAGCCCGACTAACGGCGGGTCCGGCGGGGCGTGCGGGCTCAATAGCGTGGGCTGGTGAACAGACTCGCACGCTCCCTGCTGGCGTTCGGCCTGGCATCGGCGCAGGTCGTGGCCACCGCCGCAGTCGTCTCCGCCGCCCCCGACATCAAGGACCGCATCGCCGCCATCCCCGGCGTGCGGATCATCAGCGAGGGGACGTCCGGCACCGCGCGGACGTTCGTCCTCGGCATCCAGCAGCCCGCCGACCACCGCAAGCCGCGCGGGCAGAGGTTCGAGCAGCGCTTCTCCCTGCTGCACAAGGCAGAGTCCAAGCCGATGGTGCTGCACACCACCGGCTACAACCTGTCCGGCTCGGTCAGCCCGTCCGAGCCCGCGCGGCTCGTCGACGGCAACCAGATCAGCGTCGAGCAGCGGTTCTTCTCGCCGTCGCGGCCCGCGCCCGCCGACTGGGACGACCTGAACATCTGGCAGGCGGCCAACGACCACCACAAGATCGTCCAGGCGTTCAAGAAGATCTACGGGGCGAAGTGGCTCTCGACGGGTGCCAGCAAGGGCGGCATGACGTCGATCTACCACCGCCGGTTCTTCCCACGCGACGTCGACGCGACCATCGCGTACGTGGCGCCGAACGACGTGGTGAACGACCGTGACGTCTACGGGAAGTTCATCCGGGAGGTCGGCGACGACCCGTCGTGCAACCGCCGCTTGGAGGGCGTCCAACGCCAGATCCTGGAGCACCGCGACGAGTTCGTGGCGCGCCTGGAGGCCAAGGGCTACACCTACAAGCAGTTCGGCAACGCCCACCGCGCGCTGGAAGTCCTGGTGCTCGACACGCCGTTCACGTTCTGGCAGTACGGCACGCAGTCCCAGTGCGCGCTCGTGCCGGGCGCCGGCGCGTCCGTGGACGACCTCTGGAAGTTCATCGACGCCACCGTGGGCTTCGACTTCTACACCGACGCGGGCGTGGCGCCGTACGACACCTACTACTACCAGGCGGGAACGCAGCTGGGCTGGCCCGAGGCCGACGAGTCCGCGGTGCGCGACCTGTTGCGCTACCCCGGTTCCAGCGTGCCGCGCACGATGGTCCCGGCCTCGGTCAAGTTCCCGCGCTTCGACAGGCACGCCATGGCCGACATCGACCGCTGGGTGCGCTACCAGGGCTCGCGACTGCTGTTCGTGAACGGCGAGAACGATCCGTGGAGCGCGGAGCCGTTCGTGCTGGGCCGCGGCACCCGCGACTCGCTGTCGTTCACCGTCCCGGCGGGCAACCACGGCGCGAACATCGCGCGTCTCCCGGAAGCCGACCGTGCCGCAGCCACCGCCGCCGTCCTGCGCTGGGCAGGCGTTTCCTCTCCTGCTGCTGCTCTGACGCAGTCGGTCGACGAGGGCCCTGACTCCCTCGAAGCACTGCGGGCGCGCCGAGGCTGAGGCACGCTGGAGGCGTGAAGCCGTTGCTCGTGGTCGACGCAGCCAACGTCGTGGGTTCGGTCCCGGACGGGTGGTGGCGCGACAGGGCGGGCGCGGCCGAACGCCTCCGCGACGCCTTGCAGGGCCGCGACGAGGAAGTGGTCCTCGTGGTGGAAGGCAAGGCGCGCAACGTTTCTTCGATTCCCGACGTCCGTGTCGTCTCCGCCCCTGGCGACGGCGACGACACGATCGTCGAGGTGGTCCGCACCGAGGGCGCGGACCGCCAGGTGACCGTCGTGACAGCGGACCGCGAGTTGCGTGCGCGGGTGGTGGCGCTGGGCGCCGACGTGGCGGGCCCGACCTCCGTTCCGCGCCGCTAGAGCCGGAAGAGCCTTTCGAGCACCTGCGCCACCCCGTCCTCGGTGTTGGGCGGCGCGTGGTTGCTGCACGCACTCTTCACGACGGGGTGCGCGTTGCCCATCGCATAAGCCGTCCCGGCCCACCCGAGCACCGACAGGTCGTTCGGCATGTCCCCGAACGCGATGACCTCGCTCTGGTGGATTCCCCTGGTGCTGCACAGGGATTCCAGCGTCGCCGCCTTCGACACCCCGGGCGGGCTGATCTCCAGCAACCCGAGCCCACCGGAGTGCGTGACGGACACGTGCTGCCCGACGGCCTCGCGCGCGACCTCCATCATGTGGTCCGACTCGCCGTCCGGCGCCCAGGCCAGCATCTGCACGACCTGCGACGCCTCCTCGTAGACGTGGTCGAGCAACTCCAGTGTCCTGTGTGGATTGTTGGGTCCGAAACCCTGGAAACCGGGCTCGCACAACACTTCCATCCCGGTCTCGACCGCGATGCCGACGTTCGGGATCACCTCGGCCAACGCCTCGGCCACCTTCCGCACGACGTCGAACGGCACCGTCTGCGCGTGCGTGACCTCGCGGTTGGTCAGGTCGTAGATCATGGCCCCGTTGGAACAGATCGCGGTCCCGGTGAGGTCGAGGTCCTGCACGAACCGCGGCGGTCGCGCCGTCACCACCACCACGTCGGCGTCGACGGCGTGGAGCGTGGCGCGGGTGCGGTCGCTCAGCACACCGCCCGGTTGCAGCAGCGTCCCGTCGAGGTCGGTCGCGATCAGCCTGATCATCGCCCGATTATCGGGGCTGGTGCTCGCGGGCGAGAAGACCCGAAGCGGTCACCTCGGTGGTGCGGCGCACGACGTCGGCGAAGTCGATGCACATCACGGCCAGGGCCGGATCCGCTGCGTACGCGTCGAGAACGGCCTGCGGCGGACGGCTGCCCGGCCAGGCCGCGACCGCGACCAGCATGACCGTCCGCATCAGCTCGGCGGCGTCCTCGTCGCCCAGTTCGGGCAGGTGCCGGCCGCAGACTTCGACGAGCGTCCCCAGGTAGCCGTGGACGGCGCGTTTGTGCTGCAACGCGGTCTCCGCGGAGATGTTGCGCTCCAGCACCGTCGACTGGGCGCTGATCAGTTCGCACAGCACCGGGCGGGCGGCCAGCGAGGTGGCCAGGAGTGCGGCGAGCCGGTCACCGCGCTCCTGTGCGGAGCCGTCGGGAACCTCCGTGGACCTCAGTTCGGTGATCCAGTCCGCGACCTCCGCCTCCAGCAGCGCGAGCAGGACCGCCTCCCGCGACTCGAAGTAGCGCAGGACGTTGGCCTTGGCGAGGCAGACCCGGCGGCTGAGCGCGGTGAGGGTCAGGTCGGCGACCGGCACCTCCGTGAGCATCGCGGCCGCGGTGGCGAGGATCTGGCGCCGCCGTTCGCTCCGCTGCTCGTCGGTCCGCGCCCTCTGGAAGGTCATGCGACGCATGTTACAGACCGGTGGTCCTTTACTAAGAGACCGATGGTCCGTTATGTTGGCGACATAAGAGACCGCCGGTACTTAACGAGGGGTTGTCATGTACGAGGTTCCTGACCAGCACGGGAAGCGCATCGTCGTCACGGGCGCGAACAGCGGGACCGGCAAGGAGGCGGCCAAGCGCCTCGCCGGAGCCGGGGCCGAGGTCGTCCTCGCGGTGCGCACCGAGGCCAAGGGCGAGCAGGCGAAGGCGGAGATCCTCGCCGCGCATCCCGGCTCCGTGCTGGAGGTCCGCCGGCTCGACCTGGCCGACCAGGCGTCGGTGCGCGCGTTCGCCGAGGGGCTGGTCGCCGAGGGCCGGCCGCTGGACGTCCTGGTCAACAACGCGGGCGTGATGAACGTGCCCGCGCGGACCGAGACCGCCGACGGGTTCGAACTGCAGCTGGCCAGCAACTTCCTCGGCCCGTTCGCCCTGACCGCCCACCTGCTGCCGCTGCTGCTGGCCGCTCCCGCGCCGAGGGTCGTGACGATGGCGAGCGGTGCCGCCTACCGCGGCCGGATCGACTTCGACGACCTGCAGTCCCGCCGCGGGTACAGCCCCACGCTGGTCTACTCGCACTCCAAGCTGGCGGACCTGCTGATGATGGTGCGCCTGGCGGACATCGCGGCCGAGAAGGGCTGGCCGCTGCTCTCGGTCGGCGCGCACCCCGGTTACACCCGCACCAACCTGATGACCACCGGGCCGTTCCTGAACGGCGGCAAGCCCGGTCTCGTCGAGCGGATCGGCTACCGGGTCGTGCCCTCGCAGGGCGTCGAGCAGGGCACCGAACCGCTCCTGTTCGCGACGGCGGACCCCGGCGTGGTCGCCGGCGGGTACTACGGGCCCCGCTGGGCGCTCGTCGGTCCGACCAGGCCCGCCTCGATGCCCAGGACCGCGCGCGACAAGGCGGTGGCCGCCCGGCTCTGGGCCGAGGCCGAGCGCCTCACCGGCACGTCGGTGGAGGCCGCGACCCGGCGATGACCATGGGGCAGGATCGGATCATGACTCACCGCGTTGACGAGATGCCGTTGCCGATCTGGCTGCCGGAGTCCGGTTCCGGCCCCGGCATCGTGCTGATCCAGGAGATCTTCGGCCTGGACGAGTACCTCCGGGGCATCGCCGAGAAGCTAGCCGCCCTCGGCTACGTCGTGGCCGTCCCCGAGCTCTTCCACCGCTTCCAGCCGGGCTGGGTCGGCACCCACGACGAGGCGGGCATCGCGAAGTCGATGGAGGTCGTCGGCAACCTCGACTTCCCGCTGGCGGTCCAGGACGTCGTGAAGTCGGTCGAGTACCTGCGCGGCCTTCCCGAGGTCACCGGCAGGGTCGGCGTGTTCGGCTTCTGCCTCGGCGGCACCCTCGCCTACGTCGCGGCCACGGCGTCGAACCCCGACACCGCCGTGTCGTTCTACGGCTCGGGCGTGCCCGACCAGATCGGCACGCTGGACCAGGTGACGTGCCCGATCCAGTTCGTCTTCGGCACCGAGGACAACTTCATCACCGGCTACCAGAAGGTCGTGGACGCGGTCGAGGGCCACGACCACGCCGAGATCCACCTGGAGCCCGCCGGCCACGCGTTCCTCAACCACCTCGCGCCCTGGTTCGACCGGGCCGCCGCCGACCGCGCGTGGGACATCTCCGCCCAGTTCCTCGCGCGCACGCTGCCGGTCTAGGCGATGCACGGCACCGCGAGCTGCTGCGAGAAGAACTTCTCCAGCGGCTTGCGGTGCAGGCGGCGTTCGACGGCGATCAGCTCGTCGCGCCGGTAGTGCCGGACCTGCGTGCGCGTGACGACGAAACCGTTGCGCCCACCGGCGGGCATCTCGTCGTAGAGCAGGGCGTGTTGTCCTTGCGTCACAACGACGTCCGCCAGTCCGTCCGGGATCTCGCCGGCGCGCGTGGCGATGGTGGCGGCCAGGGCGTCCGGCCGGTTGCGCAGGCGGCGGTGCGGCCACGGGACGCCGTGGTGTTCGGCTTCGAGCGTCCGGTGCAGCGCCCGCGCGGCGTGGCGGATGGTCTTGATCGAGTCGCCGGTGAGCACGTGCACCTCGGGGCCGTCCAACGTCGTGTCGCGCCGGAAACCGGTGCACACGATCACGTGGTCGTAGCGCAGCTCGCCGGTGCCGTCGATGGAGGCGATGAAACCGTTGTCGTCCTTGACGATCCGCTGCACGGTCCGCCCGACGGTGTGCGTGAGCCGTGCCGTCGTGGCGATGTTGTCGGCCGTCTCGAACGCGCTGGGCCCGCGCCCGATGATGAGCACCCGCTTGCCCGCGTAGGCGGTGGGGTCGGTCGAGGCGGTCGCGTACGTCTCGGCGTGTTCGACGCCGGGAATGCCGGGCAGGTGAGGCCGCATCCCGGTGGCCACGATGACGTGCCGCGCCCCGAAGGCGTCCACGTCGCTGACCCTCGTGTTGTAGCGGATGTGCAACGGCCGCGCGAAGTCCTCCAGGTAGCGCACCAGGTCGTCCGCGCCGGGAAAGGCCCGCTTGCTGTACCGCGCGAACGGCACGCCGTCGAACAGCGAGTTGTCGTCCGTGGAGAGCACGCGGTGCCGCGGGAACTTCCGGAAGAAGCTCGCCGGCTCCGGTCCCGCCTCGACGATCAGGTAGTCGCGCCCCGAATCGTGCAGGAACCGCCCCATCTGCAAGCCCGCCGGACCTGCACCGACCACCAGGTACTCCGCCATCACGCACCTCCCGGCGTCCTCTACGCCAAGCATGGCGAAAAGGTTCAGGCGGGCGGCCAGAGTTCCATGATGCGGTCTGCCAGCGCGTTTCGCTCCTGCCGTCCCGCTGGGCGAGACCCGTTTCCGCAAGTTCGCGATCTGCCGGCCGCGCGCGACGTCGTTAGGGTGGATCCATGAGGCTCGCTGTGGTGACGGCACTGACGCTGCTGCTGGCCGCCTGCACCTCCGTGGCCGCACCCGCGCCGCCCCCGTCCACCGAGCCGAGCGAGACCACCACCATGCCGCCGACTCCGCCCAGGCAGGAGCCGTTCGACATCACGACGGACGTCCAGGGCGTCCGCGAGTGGCAGAACTCCCCGGACGAGATGGGCTTCGTCTACCGCGTGCAGCCCATCGACTTCACGCTGACGCCGCGCAACACCGGCAGCACCCCGCAGTCGGACGCGCGACTGAGGTTCGTCGTCGAGGACATGGACGGCGAGGGCGACCTGACCGCCGGCGGCGACGGGTGGGCGTGCGAGGGCGGTCGCGACATCGTCTGCACGGCGACCGGCGTGGCGGAACCCGGCGGCACGTGGGCGCCGCTCACGCTGACCATGCGGCACACCAAGGGCGGGCAGACCCGCGTGGTCGTGCACTGGGCGGACGTGACGCCGAGCGTCATCTTCCGCTACGACACCGGCACCTGATCCCCGCTACCGTCGCGGGCATGGGGAAAGCTCTAGGGGCTTCGCTGCTGCTGTTCGTCGCGGCCTGTTCGACACCGCCGGCGCCACCACCTGCGCCGATCGTCACGACTCCTCCGCCGGAAGTGCCGACGACCACCGAGGAGGAGAAGCCTCCTCCCGGGCCACAGGACTGGTTCGAGCTGAACCCGCTGGGGCCGGGCTACGTGAACTACTACCCGCCCCAGGTCCGGTACCGGACCCAGCACCCGCACGACGTCGTGGTGAAGTTCCGCAACGCCGGTGACGAGACCCTGACGGCGCCGGTGATCCGGTTCGAGATCTCACCGAGTTTCGAGGGCAACGGGGTCATCCACACCATCGTCCTCAACGCCGGTGGCGACGGCTGGACGTGCGAGACCGACCGGGAGTCGGCGACCTGCCGCAGCAAGGCGGAACTACCGCCGGGCGAGAACCTGCCGCAGATCGACGTCGGCGTGGTGTTCGAGCCCGAGAACGACCAGTACCTGGGCAGCGACATGTCCGACGACCTCACCGTCACCTATGACGACGTCGTCTTCAAAGGCACGATCAGGTACGACACCAGCACGTGACAGCGCGAAAACCTGACAGCGCGAAAATTGTCAGAGGCGACTGTCATGATCGCCGCCATGGGAACCTGGGACATCGGGCACTTCGACAACGACGCCGCCGCGGACTTCTCCGGCGCGCTCGACGACGCCCCGCAGACCGAGCGCGAGGCCATCATCCGCAAGGCCTTGACCACCACGATCGAGACCGAGGGCTTCCTCGACAGCTACTACGCCTGCAAGGTGATGGCCTCGGCCGCCCTGATCGCCGCGCAACTGCCCGGCGGCGCCCCGATCACCACGTCCTACGCGCCCGACGAGCCGATGCCGACCTTCTCGGCGGACCTGCGCCCGCTGGCCGTCCAGGCGCTCGACCGCGTCCTGGAGAAGGACTCCGAGCTGGCCGAACTGTGGGACGAGACCGAGTACAGCGAGAAGTGGCGGCAGAGCGTGGCCGAGCTGAAGGCCGTCCTTCTCACCTGATGGACGCCGGAACAGCCTGACCGTCCACAGTGTTGGATACGGCCGTGACGACCTCGAAGCGCCGTGCCCGTGTCCGTGCCCCTGAGCTGCACGGACGGGCCTGGCTGAACACCGGCGGCGAGCAGGTCGGCCTGAAGGACCTGCGCGGCAAGATCGTGCTGCTGGACTTCTGGACGTTCTGCTGCATCAACTGCCTGCACGTCCTCGACGAGCTGCGGCCCCTCGAGAAGGAGTTCGAGGACGTCCTCGTCACCATCGGCGTGCACTCGCCGAAGTTCGTGCACGAGGCCGATCCCGAGGCGCTCAAGGCCGCCGTCGAGCGCTACGAGGTGCACCACCCGGTTCTGGACGACCCGGAGCTCGGCATGTGGCAGCAGTACGCCGTCAAGGCGTGGCCGACGCTCACCCTCATCGACCCCGAGGGTTACGTGGTGCACGTCGCCGCTGGTGAAGGCCACGTCGAGGCCCTCAGGACCATCATCAGGGAGCTCGTCGAGGAGCACGACGAGAAGGGCACGCTGCACCGCGGCAGCGGGCCGTACCAGGCGCCGGAACCGGAGAACACCACGCTCCGGTTCCCCGCCAAGGCGATCGTCACGCCGGGCAACACCATCCTGGTCAGCGACTCCGCCCACCACAGCATCGTGGAGCTGGAGGCCGACGGCGAGACCGTCATCCGCCGCATCGGCACCGGCGAACGCGGCCGCCAGGACGGCCTGAACCCGTCCTTCTCCGAGCCCGCCGGCCTCACGCTCGTCCCGAACACGCACGGCTACGACGTGGTCGTCGCGGACACGGTCAACCACCTCCTCCGCGGCCTGAACCTGGAGACCGGCGAGGTCACGACCCTCGCGGGCACCGGCGAGCAGTGGCGGGACGGGGAGACGGACGGGCCGGCCGGCAAGATCGAGCTCACCAGCCCGTGGGACGTGGCCTGGTGGAACGGCGGCGTCGCCATCGCCATGGCCGGCAACCACACGCTGAGCTTCTTCGACCCGGAGACCGACACGGTCCGCAGGCTGGCCGGCACGACCGTCGAGGGCATCAACGACGGACCGGCCGAAGGAGCCTTCTTCGCCCAGACGTCCGGGCTCGCGGCGGACGGCGACCGGCTCTGGATGGTCGACTCCGAGACCAGCGCGCTGCGGTACCTGGAGAACGGCGAGGTCACCACGGTCGTCGGCAAGGGCCTCTTCGCGTTCGGGCACAAGGACGGCGACGCCGAGGAGGCGCTGCTCCAGCACCCGCTGGGCGTCACGGTCCTCAAGGACCACTCGGTGGCGATCAGCGACACCTACAACAACGCGATCCGCCGGTTCGACCCCGCGACCAACACCCTCACCACCATCGCCACGGACATCGCCGAGCCGTCCGACGCGCTCGTCGTCGACGGCGAGCTCGTGGTGGTCGCGAGCGCCGCGCACAGGCTCGAACGGTTCGCCGAAGCCGCGGTCAACATCAACGGCGAGGCGCACGAGGTCAGGCGCCCGTCGACCGACATCGCGGCCGGGAGCTTCGAGCTCGCGGTGATCTTCACGCCCCCGACCGGCACGAAGCTGGACGAGCGGTACGGCCCGTCGACCCGCCTGGAGATCACCAGCTCACCGCCCGAGCTGATCGTCGAAGGCGCCGGCGTGACCACCGAACTGGTACGCGCGTTGCGGATCAACGATCAGGTCACGAACGGCGTGCTGCACGTCGTGGCGCAGGCCGCCAGTTGTAGTGACGATCCGGCCGACGAACACCCGGTCTGCCGCCTGACCAGGCAGGACTGGGGGGTACCCGTTCGAGTGGTTGCGGATGCACCTACCAGGCTGCCGCTGCTCATGGGCGGCATGGACGAGGAGGGTCCGCAAGCCACGTAGACTCCCGGGGTGCCTGATGTCAAGCTAGAGATCCAGATGCTGTACGACCGCGTCATGGTCCGCATCTCGCCGGAGGACGGCGAGCGGCGTTCCAGCGGAGGCATCGTGATCCCCGCTACGGCCCAGATGGCGAAGCGGTTGGCGTGGGGTGATGTGTTCGGAGTCGGTACCAGCGTGCGTCACGTGAAGGTCGGCGACCGGGTGATGTTCAACCCGGAAGATCAGCTTGAGGTCGAGGTGCACGGCACCACGTATCTCGTGATGAGGGAACGCGATCTGCACGCGGTTGCGACTGAGCTCACCGAGCACGGTACTGGTCTGTACCTATGAGCCGCCGGTTCGTGATCTGCGCCTGATAGCTACACACATACGCCACCTCAGGAGAGACAGGGCAACGGGGAGAGCTGTGCCGTACGACGCTGACAAGACGAGAGCGATGCCTCCGGTGGGTCCCGGCGGCACGTCCTCCGAGCAGACGACCAAGATCGCACCGGTCCAGGTGGACGCCTCGACCGAGGCGTGGCCGTCTGAGGAGCCGGACTCGAACGAGCCGACCATCACCGCGGCCGTGCCCGGTGTCGGTTTCCCGGCCGGCGAGGCCGCCACGGAGTACATGCGGCCGGTGACGCTGCCTGAGCCGCCGACGCAGCAGGTTCCGCCGCCGCAGATGCCGGAGGACTCCGGCGTCTACGGGCCCGTGATGATCGAGCCCGGCGCCGAAGAGGCCCCGCCGAAGTTCAACCGGAAGCGGGCGGTGATCGTGGCCGCGGCCGTGGTCGGCGCCTTCGGCCTGCTCTACGGCCTCGACATCCTCGTGTCGAGCGGCAACGTGCCGCGCGGCGTGACGGTGGCGGGCGTCGACGTCGGCGGCATGAGCCACTCCGAGGCCGAGAAGAAGCTCCGCGACGAGATCGGCCCGCGCCTGGACAAGCCCGTGGCGCTCAAGGCCGGTGACGTCACGGCCGAGCTCGACCCCAAGACGGCGGGTCTGGAGCTCGACTGGAACGCGACGATCGATCGTGCGGGCAGCCAGCCGCTCAGCCCGTTCACGCGCGTCACCTCGTTCTTCACCAGCCGCGAGGTCGGTGTCGCCACGAAGGCGGACGACGCGAAGGTCTCCGGCGCGATCGAGGCCCTGCGCCCCAAGCTCGACCACGAGCCGATCGAGGGCACCATCAAGTTCGAGGGCGCCACCCCCGTCGCCGTCGAGCCGCACGCGGGCCAGAAGCTCAAGACCGAGGACGCCACGAACGCCGTCGTCGCCAACTGGGCGTCCGGCGGCCCCGTCGACGTTCCGATGGACTTCACGCCGGTCAAGACGACCAAGGAGGGCGTCGAGAAGGCGCTCAACGACATCGTCAAGACCGCCGTCTCCGGTCCCGTCGTCATCAAGGGCGAGGGCAAGGACGCGACGCTGACGCCGGAGCAGATCGGCACCACGCTGGCGTTCGCGCCCGCCGACGACGGCTCGCTCGTGGTCACGCCCAACAAGGACAAGCTCGCCGAGGTCGTCACGCCGCAGCTGAAGGACTCGATCAAGGAGGGCAAGGACGCCGAGATCGTGTTCGAGGGTGGCAAGCCCACCGTCAAGCCCTCGGTGGACGGCCTCGACCTCGACTGGGACAAGAACCTCCAGCCGTACTTCGACACCGTGAAGAAGACCGACGGCCGCGAGATCAAGTTCGAGTACAAGCACACGCCCGCGAAGGTCACCACCGAGCAGGCGAACAAGATGGGCATCAAGGAGGTCATCGGCGAGTTCCAGACCGGTGGCTTCGCCCCCGCCTCGGGCGTCAACATCCGGGTCGTGGCCGAGAAGGTCAACGGCGCGATCGTGAAGCCCAAGGAGACGTTCAGCCTCAACAAGTACACGGGTCCGCGCGGCACCGCGCAGGGCTACGTCGAGGCGGGCATCATCGAGAACGGCATCCCCGGCATGGCGGTCGGCGGCGGCATCTCGCAGTTCGCGACCACGCTCTACAACGCGTACTACTACGCGGGCATGAAGGACGCGGGCCACAAGGAGCACAGCTACTGGATCACCCGGTACCCGAAGGGCCGCGAGGCCACGGTGTTCATGGACAACGCGGGCAACAGCCTGATCGACATCGCGTTCACGAACCCGGACGACACGGGCATCGCCATCCAGACGATCTGGACCGGCTCCTCGATCACGATCAAGCTCTGGGGCACCAAGAACTACGACGTCACCGGCTCCACCAGCGGTGACTTCAACCCCACGCAGCCGCAGGAGAAGAAGGTCAACAAGGCCGGCTGCGCGCCGAGCAACGGCGCCCCCGGCTTCTCGGTGACCGACACCCGCACGATCACGGACCGTCGCAACGGCCAGGCGCGCAGCGAGTCGCGCACGGTCCGCTACGACCCGCAGTTCAAGATCATCTGTGAGCCTCCGCCCGGCGGCTGACACAAAAGCTGGTTCAACAGTGGCCACGCGGGGGTATTCACCCCTTCGTGGCCACTGTTGCGCATGAGGCGCGGAGACACCCGGTCGTCCAGACGCTGGGTCGAGCGGGGATGGTGTTGTACGGGTTCGTGCACGTCCTGGTGGCGTGGCTCGCAATCCAGGTCGCGTTCGGCGACTCCGAACAGGCCGACTCGAAGGGCGCGCTCGGCGACATCGCCGCCGCCGGTCCGTGGTTGCTGTGGACCCTCGGTTTCGGGCTCGCGTTCTTCGCCCTGTGGCAGGTGCTGCAGGCGTGCGTCGGCTTCAACTACATGCCGAAGAAGCACAAGAAGATCGCGAAACGCGTGGGCGCCGGTGCCCGTGCCATCAGTGCGGGCGGTATCGCGTTCGGTGCGTTCAAGATCGCGACCGGTTCCGGTGCTCCCGGCGACCAGAACCAGCAGCAGAAGGAACTCACGGCGCAGTTGCTCGCCCTGCCCGCCGGTCAGTTCATCGTCGGAGCGGTCGCCATCGCCGTGATCGTCATCGCGGTGATCATCGCGCGCAAGGGCGTGAAGCTGTCGTTCGAGGAGGACCTCGACAAGTCCCGCTCGCCCAAGTGGATCCAGCCCGTCGGCCGGGTCGGCTGGCTGGGCAAGGGCATCGCGTACGGCGTGATCGGCGTGCTCATCGGTCTGGCCGCGATCAACGCCGACCCGGAGCAGTCCGGCGGCATGGACAAGGCCCTGAAAACGTTGGCAGCGCAGCCTTACGGCATGTTCCTGCTGTCCGCCGTGGCGCTCGGCATCGCCGCGTTCGGCGTCTACTGCTTCGCGGCGGCCCGCGCGCTCAAGGACTGATGGCGGTCCGCGGCCGTCTGCGCCGCCACCGTCATCGACGAGAGCACCTGCCCCGGCGCGACGTAGAAGACGTTGGGACTGCTGACGTCCGGCCCCCAACCGGGCCCGCCGCGCAGCAGCAGGAGGTCGCCGGGACTCGGGTTCATCCCCTCGAACCACGAGTCCTGCGCGACCCCGGTCCGTTCCCACACGATCGACGCCTTCGTTCCGCGCTTGGCCCGCTGGTACACCTGCACGACCTGCGCGAGCTCGGCCTCCGGTGACACCGACCGCAGCTCGTCCATGTGCTGCCGGTACTTGAACCACAGCTCGTCCTGCCGCACCTGCCGGTTCTTCAGCCGGCGCAGCACCACCACTGAGAGCGCCACGACACCGACGCTCGCGCACGAGATCAGCAGGTACAGGAACACCGGCCAATCTTTGATTCCGAACGAGGGGCTGTCAACTGACAACGAAATCAAGATGCGTGACGTGAGTCGCTCACGCTAGCGTCCGCTCCATGTCGAGTCCTGAGGCAAGCAGGTCCGGGTCTGCGGTCTGACCGTCAGCCCCGAAAACCCCCTCAGCACTCGGAGCACCTCTGTGCCTTTTTCGCTGTACCTGCTCGCCCTTGCCGTTTTCGCAATGGGCACTTCCGAATTCATGCTCGCCGGGTTGTTGCCGTCGATCGCGGCCGACTTCGGCGTCCCGGTCGGCACCGCCGGTCTGCTCACGTCCGCGTTCGCCGCGGGCATGGCCGTCGGCGCGCCGCTCATGGCCGTGGTGGCCCGGCGCTGGTCGCCGCGCTGGAGCCTGTTCGCGTTCGTCGTCGTGTTCCTGGCGGCACACCTGATCGGCGCCGTGACGACGAACTTCGCCCTGCTGCTGGCATCGAGGGTGCTCGCCGCCCTCGCGAACGCCGGGTTCCTCGCCGTGGCACTGACCACGGCCGCCGCGCTCGTGCCTCCGGGACGTCGCGGGCGCGCGCTCGCTGTGCTGTTGTCCGGCACGACAGTGGCCACGATCGCCGGGGTGCCAGGCGGGTCGTTGCTCGGCACGGCCTTCGGTTGGCGTGCCACGTTTCTCGCGGTCGCCGTGCTGTGCGTGCCGGCCGCGTTCGGTGTCCTCACGGGGATTCCGGCGCGGCACGATCACGTCCGGCCGGCGCTGCGCCCCGAACTCGCCGTGCTCACCCGGCCGCGACTGGTGCTCGTCGTCGTGCTCGCGGTGGTCGTCAACGCGGTGACGTTCGGGCACTTCACCTTCCTGGCCCCGGTGGTCACGGACGTCGCCGGGCTGAGCGAGTGGTGGGTGCCCGTCGCACTGGTCGTGTTCGGCGTCGGGGCGTTCGCCGGGGTCACGATCGGCGGCCGTCTCGCGGACTCGTCGCCGCGCCCTGTCGTGGTGCTCGGCGGACCGCTCGCGCTCGCCGGGTGGTTCGGTCTCGACCTGCTCACCGCCGGGCCGATCTCGTTGCTGTGCCTGGTGTTCGTGCTCGGCGCACTGTCGTTCGCGGTCGGCAGCATGCTGATCGCCCGCGTCCTGCACCACGCGACGGACGCCCCCACGATGGCGGGCTCCTACGCCACGGCGGCGTTCAACATCGGTGCCGCGCTCGGCCCGGTTCTGCTGGCACAGCAATGAAAAACGGGTCCTGTCACCTCGGGCAGGAGGTGACAGGACCCGTAGTCCGTTGTGGTGCCTTAGAAGACGTTCTCGTCGATGTCCATCAGCGCGTTGTCCGTGGACTCGGTGATCTTGCGACGCGAGGTGAGCTCCGGCAGCACGTTCTTCGCGAAGAACGAGGCGACGGCGATCTTGCCCTCGTAGAACGCCTTGTCCTTGGCGGACGGGGCGCCGTCGAGCTTCTGCAGCGCGACCTCGGCCTGGCGCAGCAGCAGCCAGCCGACGAGGACGTCACCCGCGGTCATCAGCAGGCGGACCGAGTTCTGGCCGACCTTGTAGAGGTTGCGGACGTCCTCCTGCGACGAGGTCAGGAAGCCGACCAGGGCGCCGAGCATGCCCTGCAGGTCTTCGAGACCCTGCTTCAGCAGAGCGCGCTCTTCCTTCAGACGGCCGTTGCCACCCTCGTTGTCGAGGAACGACTGGATCTCGCCGTTGATGAACGCGAGCGCCTGGCCCTTGTCGCGGATGATCTTCCGGAAGAAGAAGTCCAGCGACTGGATGGCCGTGGTGCCCTCGTACAGCGAGTCGATCTTCGAGTCGCGGATGTACTGCTCGATCGGGTACTCCTGCAGGAAGCCCGAACCACCGAGCGTCTGCAGCGACTGCGCGAGCTGCTCGTACGCGCGCTCCGAGCCGACGCCCTTGACGATCGGCAGCAGCAGGTCGTTGACCTGGGCCGCGAGCTTGGCGTCGTCGCCGCCGAGCATCACCTTGTCCTGGAACGTCGCGGTGTAGAGGTACACCGCGCGCAGGCCCTCCGCGTACGCCTTCTGCAGCATCAGGCTGCGGCGGACGTCCGGGTGGTTGGTGATCGTGACGCGCGGGGCGGTCTTGTCCGTCATGCGCGTGAGGTCGGCGGACTGGACGCGCTCCTTGGCGTAGGACAGCGCGTTCAGGTAGCCGGTCGACAGCGTCGCGATGGCCTTCGTGCCGACCATCATGCGGGCGTACTCGATGACGTCGAACATCTGCGCGATGCCGTCGTGCACCTCGCCGAGCAGCCAGCCCTTGGCGGGCGTGCCGTGCTGGCCGAACGTCAGCTCGCACGTGGTGGACGCCTTGATGCCCATCTTGTGCTCGACGTTGGTGACGAAGGCACCGTTGCGCTCGCCCAGCTCACCGGTCTCGGCGTCGAAGTGGAACTTCGGCACGAGGAACAGCGACAGGCCCTTGGTGCCGGCCTTCGCCTCGATGCCGTCGCCCTCCGGACGCGCGAGCACCATGTGCATGATGTTCTCGGTCAGGTCCTGGTCGGCGGACGTGATGAACCGCTTCACGCCCTCGATGTGCCAGGTGCCGTCGTCCTGTTTGATGGCCTTGGTGCGACCGGCACCGACGTCGGAACCGGCGTCCGGCTCGGTCAGCACCATCGTGGCGCCCCAGCCGCGGTCGATCATGAGCTGCGCCCAGTGCTGGTCGCGCTCGGTGCCGTTGTTGTAGACGACCGTCGCGAAGCTCGGGCCCGCGAGGTACATGTAGATCGGCGGGTTGGCGCCCAGGATCATCTCGGACGCGGCCCACGCGACCGAGGGAGGCGTGCCGAAGCCGCCCAGCGCCTCCGGCAGGAACATGCGGTACCACTCGCCGTCCCACACGGCCTTGTACGACTTCTTCAGCGACTCCGGCAGGGTCGCCGAGAAGGTCGTCGGGTCGTACTTCGGCGGGTTGCGGTCGGCATCGGCGAAGGAGTCCGCGAGGGGACCCTCCGACAGCGTCTTCATCTCGGCCAGAACGCCGCGCGCGGTGTCCTCGTCGGACTGCTCGAACGGCCCCTTGCCGAGGTGGTCCTGCACGTTGAAGACCTCGAACAGGTTGAACTCGAGATCCCGGACGTTGCTCTTGTAGTGGCCCATCTCGTCGCTCACTCCTCAGGGTCGCGGCGCCTTCGCCTTACTGACCGGTAACAACAGAGTATTACCCGGCAGTAACCCCGGCAAGGCCGACCACCCACTGGTGGCGAAGTAGACACTCCTTCAAGCGACCTGAATCGGGCATGAGCGCCGGTCAGACGCGTATCGGGCGCTCGGGAACCATCTCGAGGAGTGCTGGGTTCGTCCGCTCGGCGAAGCTCACGGCGCGCGGCAGCATGACCGATTCGTAGGCCGCCACCCCGTCTCGGACACCGTGCTCGGCGATCGCGAGCGCCAGGTCCGCCGCGTCCTGCATGGCGAGGTTCGCGCCGACGCCCAGCGGGGGCTGCAGGTGGGCGGCGTCGCCGAGCAACGTCACGCCGGGCGTGGTCACCCAGGTGTGGGGCACCGGCAGCGAGTAGAGCGGCCGGTGGATCAGGTCGCCGTGCAGGAACGCCGTGAGCGACGGGTGCCAGCCCTCGTAGAGGTCCAGCAGGTCGGCGTTGGAAGGCTTCCAGTCCTCACGCGCGCGCAGGCACGCGTACGCGCGGATCTGATCGCCGCTGTTGCGCTGCGACCAGATCATCAGGCCCTCGCCGTCCGCGACCATCGTGCCCTGGCCGGTGAGCTCCAGCAGGCGTGCGTCGTTGTCGTGCCGGATCTCGACGAACAGCACGCCGGTGTAGTGCGGCTGGGCCGGCGACACGGCCTTCCGCACCCGTGACCAGGCGCCGTCCGCGCCGATGACCAGGTCGAACGACGCGGTCGAGCCGTCGGCGAAGGTCACCTCGCCGCCGGGTGCGGCCGAGGCGATGCCGAGGCCCCAGGTGACGGTTCCCGGCGTGAGGGAGTCGAGCAGGAGCCCGCGGAGCTGGCCCCGGTCGATCTCCGGCCGGAAGTCGCCCTCCGCCGGTTCGTGTTCGACCAGCGCGGCCGTCACGTGGTCGACCTTGCGCTGCTCCTGGCCCTCGAACCGGGCGAGCGCGCGCCACTCGTCGAAGAGCCCGGCGGTGCGGACGGCCACCTGGCCGCTGTCGGCGTGCAGGTCGATCGTGCCGCCCTGCTGGCGGGCGTCCGGCGAGCTCTCCCGCTCGAAGACGGTCACGTCGTCGAAGCCCTGCAGCTGGAGGACGCGGGCGCAGGTCAGGCCGCCGATTCCGGCCCCGGCGATGGCGATGCGTGGTGAGGTCATGGACCCATGAAAGCGGATCGACTGCGAAAGTGCAACCGATACACTTTTGAAGTCGCTCAACCAGGGTGGTATCGTCGGCTCGTGACCGAGCTCGGCCGCCGCGAGCGGAAGAAGCTGCAGACCCGTCAGTCCATCGCCGAGGCGGCGCTGGAGCTGTTCCTGGCGCGCGGCTTCGAGGACGTGGGCGTGAAGGAGATCGCCGACACGGCCGACGTGTCGGTCACGACGCTGTTCAAGCACTTCCCGAGCAAGGAGGCGCTGCTCTTCGACGAGGACGAGCAGATGGAGTCGGCGCTGGTCGCGGTCGTGCGCGAGCGCGAGGGCCGGTCGATCCCGATGGCGCTGCGCGACCACTTCGTGCAGGCGGCGCGGGGGCACGCCGACCACCCGCGGTTCGAGGTCTTCCAGCGGCTGGTGCTGCAGACGCCGGCGCTGCGCGAGTACGGGCACCGGATGTGGACGAGGCATCAGGGCGCGCTGGCGCGTGCCATCGCGGAGGAGACGGGCGCCCCGGCGGACGACGTCAGGTGTGCGGCACTGGCCCGGTTCGCGCTGGACGCCCGGGACGTGATCTTCGGCAGGCCTGATCGCGAACAGGCGGCCGACGAGGTGTTCGGCCTACTCGAACACGGCTGGGCGGCCGATCAGCAGGCCTGACCGGTAGGCGAGAGACACGGCGTGCGTCCGGTCGCGCGCGCCGAGCTTGCGCAGGATGCCCTTCACGTGGGTGCGCACGGTCTCGACGGACACCACGAGCTCCTTGGCGACCTGCTGGTTCTCCAGGCCCTCGGCGATCAGCGTGAGCACCTCGTACTCGCGCTTGGACAGCGTCGGCCGTTCCTTGGGGCGCAGGTCGGGGTGCACGAAGCCGCGCGAACGGCAGGTCTCCGCGATCACCCGCACGATCTGCTCCGGCTGGGCGCTGCGCGGCACGACACCGCGGACACCGGCTTCTAACGCGGTCGTCACGTAGTTGGCGTGCGAGTGCGCGTCGCGGACGAGCCCGACGACGAGCAGCGTGGGGTCGCGGTCGACGAGCAGCCGTGTGACGTGACCCACGGGGTCGAGCACGGAGTCGATCAGCAGGACGTCCGGGCGCAGTCGTTCCTGGAGGCGGACGGCCGCGTGCGGATCGCCGGTCGACCCGAGCCAGCGCAGCCCGGGAGTGCGCCTGACCAGTGCGGACAGGCCTTCGCGGTACAGCGGGACCGGATCGATCAGCGCGACGCCGGGGGCAGGCCTGGCGGGCGGGAGCATCAGCACCTCCGTTCATGCATCCAGAGGGGTGACGTCGTTACCCCTTCCGCGTGACGCGGAATGAGGCCGGGAATAAGGCCGGGACTGACAACACGACAAGACGGTTCACGTGGATGAACAAGGGTCACGAATGTGATTCAAGACCGCCGAAACCCTTCCGTTACCCGGCAACGGGGTCGTAAGACCTACGTCACATATCCCGTGCGGGGATGTGCCAGGTTCCGCCGCCCGAGGCCTGGTGCGCTCTCGCGGGCACACGTGTGTGCACGCAAGGAGGTCACATGGGCACCCTCGATTGGGTCGTGGTTGTCGGCTATTTCTTCGTGATGGTCGGGATCGGACTCTGGTCGCGCGGGCGAGTCCACAACATCGCCGACTTCTTCACGGCAGGCGGAAAGATGCCGTGGTGGTTGTCCGGCATCTCCCACCACATGTCCGGCTACAGCGCGGTCATGTTCGTGGCGTTCGCCTCCGAGGCGTACCGGCTCGGACTCACCGTCTACGTCTGGTGGTCGCTGACGATCGGCATCGGCGTCGGCATCGGCGCGTTCCTGTTCGCACCCAGGTGGAACCGGTTGAGGGCCAAGCACGACGTCAAGTCGCCGCTCGAGTACCTCGCCAAGCGGTACAACGTGCCCACCCAGCAGGTCATGGCCTACGCCGGCGCGCTGCTCAAGGTCGTCGACATCGCCGCCAAGTGGGCCGCCGTCGCGATCCTGCTGCGCGGCTTCGCAGGTGTCCCGATCACCTGGGGCATCATCATCATCGGCCTGGTCACGATGGTCTACTCCGTGCTCGGCGGCCTCTGGGCCGACGCGCTCACCGACTTCGGCCAGTTCATCATCCAGGCGGCCGCGGGCTTCGCGATGTTCTTCGCCGTCGCCGGCACCCTCGGCTGGGGCTTCCCCGTCACGATCTGGGACAAGCTCCCCGAGAGCCACAGCGACCCGCTCGCGGGCCCGTACACGTCGACGTTCCTCATGGCGCTCTTCCTGATCAAGACGCTCGAGTACAACGGCGGCATGTGGAACCTGGCGCAGCGCTACATGGCCGCGCCGTCCGGGTTCGCGGCCAAGCGCTCGGCGCTGCTGTCGTCCGCGCTGTGGCTGGTGTGGCCGCTCGTGCTGTTCTTCCCGATGTGGGCCGCGCCGCTGATCGTCCCGGGCCTCGAAGGCGCCCAGGCGGAGAACGCGTACATCGAGATGGGCAAGCAGATGCTGCCCGCGGGCATGATCGGCCTGGTTCTCGCCGGCTTCTTCTCGCACACCATGGCCATGGTGTCGTCGGACGCGAACGTCATCGCCGCCGTGATCAACCGCGACATGCTGCCGCACATCTGGAAGAAGGTGAAGACGTTCTCGGCGGACAACCAGCTGCTGCTCGCCCGGATCACGACCTTCTCGTTCATCGGCATCAGCATGATCATCGCGATCGCCTCAGGCGGCCAGGGCTTCGTGCTGAAGGTGGTCGTCGACCTGGTCGCCGCCACGATGGGACCGATCGCGATCCCGTTGATGCTCGGCCTGCTGCCGTGGTTCCGCAAGATCGGTTCGTCCGCGGCCATCGCCTCGGTCGTAGGCGGCCTCGGCATGTGGGCGTTCCTCTACATCTCGCAGATGAACAAGGCCGAGTGGGTCACCAAGGGCGTGCTCGTGTCGTGGCCGCTGCTGCTGTCGCTGGTGCTCTACCTGGCGATCGGCTTCCTGAAGAAGGAGCCCTCCACCGAGCGCGACATCCTGCTCGACTCGCTCAACTCCGATGAGCCGGAACCGGAGAAGGTGAAGGCGTAAGCCTTTCGTTCCGCATGATCCTCGCGGCGGCGCACCCGAACAGGGTCGCCGCCGCGAGCCACACGTAAGGCATCGGCGTGCCGGTGTAGGTCCCGGCGCCCGCCACGAGCACCACCGTCGCGCCGCTCACCAGCCCGATCGTCTGGCTGACCGGGAACTCGCTGCGCAGGACGGTCCACACGGCCACCGGCACGAGCAGGAAGCCGTAGGCGAACACCCGCGTGATCAGGTTCGGGTGGTCGGTGCTCTCGTAGTTGATCGCCGGCAACGCGAGCAGGGTCAGCGCCAGTCCCACGCCGAGCCCCGTGACCAAGCTCTTCACGCTCTGTCCTTGCCAGGAACGCGTCATGCGGTACAGGACGCCTGTGTGGCGCAAAGGTTCCGTGGCGTGCGTCATCGTCACGAGACTCTCGCTGCCCACGCATGCACAGTGGATGCATGGGTAAGTGGTCTCCCGCAGACGACGCGGAACTCGCCAACGGCTGGCGACTCTGGCTGGAGCTCAGCGACCGCGTGTGGCCGGACCCGTCGTGGGACGGCACCCCGGCAGACGCCATCCGCCAGGTCCGCGCGCTGCTCGAGGCGTGCGAGGAGATCCGCGCGTCCTACCTGGCCGAGACCGAGCACCCGTCCGTAGCGCTGCTGCAACTCCTGCAGTCGATGTCGTTCGTCGCGTCGTTCGCAGTCGACCTGTGGCACGACGACACGCACCCGTTGGACGTGGAACGCGCCGAACTCCTGCACGGCGACCTCGCGTCGTTCGCAGAACACGTGGCTGGGGTGCGCGCGGCCCTGGCCCGCGGCGGCGGCTGGGCAGAACTGGACCGCCGCCCGTGGGGACTGCCGGTCGACTAACTCGATCGGGTGATGGCCAGCGCAAGCTCTCGGTCGCTTGTTCGGGTCCTGCTCATACTTGCCGCCTCGGAGGTGAGCAGGTGGTCAACCGATCGGTTACCGGGCGGGTCACGAAGAGCACGATCATCACCGGCGACCGCAACACCGTGCACGTCCCTCCGGAGGAGCCGCGGGCCCGCCCGCCCCGAACCCGACGGGCCGCCCACAAGGCCCTGTTCGGCCCCGAGCGCCACCCGGTCGCCAGCAGGCCGATGACGTGGTTGCGCACCGAAGCCGGCATCGTGCCGCACCAGCCGCGCCCCGAGGACTCGCGACTGCTGTCGTGGTGCCTCAGCGAGGACCAGTTCCAGGTCCAACTGGTGTGCGGCCGCGGCGGCCAGGGCAAGACCACCTCGGCTCGCTACCTCGTGCAGTGCTTGACCGAACGAGGCTGGCTCGCCGGCTTCGTCGACCTCACCGAGGCCCGCCAGGACGGTGCGTCCCCTCGCCGCTGGGCCGAGCTCGAAGCAGCCATCAGCAGCCGCCCGGTGCGCCGCTCCCAGGCACTCCTGGTCGTCGACTACGCCGAACACGAACCCTTCGTCCTGCAACGCCTGCTGACCGTCATCCGCGGCTCCTCCGTGCGCCTGCTGCTCCTGAGCCGCAGCGAAGGCGCGTGGTGGAACGACCTCGTCGCCGACCCGGCCTGGTCGAACCTGGTCAACCCGGCCCCGCTGCGCCTGCCGTCGCTGACCGATCAGGTCAGCCCCAGGCGAGTGGCCGAGATCCACTCCGAAGCGGTCCGCTGCTTCGCGTCCCACATGCGTCCGCCGGTGGTAGTACCTGACACCCCACCCATACGAACTTTCACCACCACGCTCGACCTCTACGCCGACGCACTGCTGCGAGTCCTGGACGCCACCAGCGGCCCGGTGCACGGAACCGGCGACCCGATCACCGACCTGATGGCCCACGAACTGCGACACCTGCACACAGTTCTCTCGGCGCACGACATCGACCTCGGCTCACACGACCGCCAACTCCTCCTCCTGGCCCCTTTCCTCGTGCCCGCACCAACTGCGGACGACGCCGCACGAGCCATCAACGCGCTCGGCTTGGAGGCGAGCCTCGAAGAACCGCTGGTGCACAAGCTGGTCCGCGTACTGGGCGAGCTGTACCCCGACGACGACGGAGGAGTGTGGGCGGCCCCGCGCCCGGACCGTCTACCAGACACGCACGTGGTTGCAGTAGCGGCTCGCTACACGTCCGACACGGACTGGGTTCGTCTGCTGGTGAGGCTTTGCAGGTCGGATGAGGACTTCCACGACGCAATCGTCGCGCGGACGTTGCTGCGCGTCGTTTCGACACCTGACCCGACCGGCGGGCTCGGCCCAGGACTGCGCCGGGTGGCCACCGGCTTCGACCAGTTGGTGCGATCGGGGAGCTTCGGATTCGTCTTGACCGCGACCGTGCTTCGCCCAGGTGACTTCATCGAAGCCGTGGGCGAAGGGTTGTCGGACGAGGGAAACCTGTCAGCGGACGAGGTCGCCCAACTCGACGGCTGTCTGACCATGCTCGGGTTCTCCACACGCAGGGCGTTGGAATTCGTGCTCGTGTCGACCCGTCGGGTGCGTGACACAGAACCCGGTGAAGAGGCCGGCGTTGACGCCCTCGAGCTGCACGCGGTCGAGCTGCA
This sequence comes from Lentzea sp. NPDC058450, assembly GCF_042721395.1. Taxonomy (NCBI): domain Bacteria; kingdom Bacillati; phylum Actinomycetota; class Actinomycetes; order Pseudonocardiales; family Pseudonocardiaceae; genus Lentzea; species Lentzea sp. NPDC058450. The sequence goes on along the minus strand of NZ_JBHXLO010000011.1, from coordinate 25,305 downwards.
CAAGCACGGGACTCGTCTGTCGGAAGCGGGGAGACAACGGCAGGCGGTGGAGGCGGTGCGTGTCGCCGTGACGATCAGAGAGCGACTGGCTGAGATCGACTCGGCCAGGTACGAGCCGGATCTGGCCATGTCTCTCAGCAACCTCGCCCTGGGACTCCACGACCTCGGCGCGACCGGAGAAGCACTCCAGTTCGTCGAACGAGCGGTCGCAGTGCGCAGGAGGCTGGTCGAGGACGACGAGTCTCAGCGTTCCGGGTTGTCCTTCTCGTTGGCCAATCTCAGCAGGATCCTGGACACGATCGGCCATCGCGGAGAGGCGAAGGGCGCGTTGAAGACGGCCATCGAGATCAGAAACCAACTGGTCGCCGAGGACTTCAGCGACAACATCGAGCATCTTGGCGGCCTGCTGAACAACTACGGGAACCTGCTGGCGAAGACGGGCGAGGTAGGTGCAGCGCTGGACGTGCTCCAGCGCAGTGTTCAGATCTTCGCGTCTTTGGTCGCGCAGAACCCCGATGCGCATCTACCCGACTACGCCACGGCACTCTCCAGCTACGGCGGCGCTCTCGGCGATGCCGGCAGATACGCGCAAGCCGTCGGTCCGGTCCGAACAGCCGTCGAGATCCTGGACTCCCTGGTGCCGAGGAACCCGGAGGCGATCCTCCCGTCTCTGGCTCTGACCGAGGCCAACCTCGCGAACGCACTGTGGGAGGCAGGACGCAGAACCGAGGCGTTGCCGCACGCTCGGCGTTGCGTCGAGGTCAGAGGTCACCTCTGCCGGACCGGTCCTGACATTCGTCGGCTCGAGTTGGTCGAGTCCCTGTCGAACCTCGCCGTCATGCAAGGCGGCCTGGGGCAGAAGACGGAGGCGACCGAGTCTGCGAGGACCGCGGCCGAGATTGCTGAACACCTTCTCGAGTCGCGTGCCGGCGAGGCAGGCCGAGCCGTCCTGGCCACAGCGATCATGACCTACTCGAGGCGACTGCTGGAGGAAGGCGACAGAGATGAGGCCGTTGTCCAGGCTCGGCGGTCTGTGTCCCTGCACGAGAGCCTTCTTGACGCGTCATCGCAGGCGGACATGCACACGTTCGCGATGTCGTTGACCAGGTTCTCCGCTCTGCTCTCCGATGCGGGCAGGTTCGACGAGAGCAGGGAACAGGCCGAGCGAGCCGTTCGGATCTTCGAGGAACTGGCGGAACTCGGAACAGCTGAGCACCGGCTGGGGCTGGCGCACGCCGTCAGCAACCTGGGTGTGCAGTACGAGAATCTGGGCATGGTCGACGAGTCCGTCACCGCTGAGTTGCGAACGGTGAGCCTGTGGGAGCACCTGGTCGACGGCGACGCACAGGCACATCGCGCGGACCTGGCCAGCGCTCTGGATCGCCTGGCTGATGGTCTGTCCGGACACGGCCAGCCGGAAGACGCTCTGCGGTACGGCGAGCGAGCGACGGAGATCTGGACGTCGCTCGACGCGGCCAACCCCGGCGCCGGGTACCGGGGCAAGCTCGTCGAGTCCCTTCGCAACAACGCCAACATCGTGTCCCGGTCGGAGCAGCCGGAGGAGGCGGTCGAACGGTGCCGGCTCGCCGTGGAGACCGCTCGATCGCTCGGCCCTGCCGACTCACCCCTGCCGCAGCTGTCTCTGGCGTTGGCGCTGAACCTCTTGGGCAGTCTGCTGTTCGACGTCGACCGGTCCGCCGAGGGGAAGTCGTACGCCCGCGAGGCCGTCGAGATCATGCAGGCTCTCGACGAGAACCATCCGGACGCCCACCGGTCGACCCTGGCGATGTGCCTCTCGACCTACGCGGGGCTGCTCGCAGACGTGGGCGAGGACGAGGCCGCCATGAAGGAGGCATTGCGCGCGGTGGCCTTCTGCGAGTTGCTCGCGGAACGCAGCATCGAAGCGCATGGCGAAAGGCTGGCGTCATCGCTGGGGCTGGTGGGCAGCCTGCACCTCTACGCCGGCCGCGACGAGGAGGCGGTGAACCTGATGCGTCGCGCGATCGCCGTGCTGGAGCGGTGCGCCGAACGCAAGCCTGGTGTCGCCGCAGTGCTCCTCGCGAGGAAGGGCCACCTCGCGACGGTCGAGGAGATGCTGGTTCGGGGCGAATGACGAAGACCCTCACGAGGAGGGCCTTCGGGAGTCGCAGGTGTCACACCTGCAGTTCGGACTCGATCCGCTTGAGCTGGTGGCGGGCCATGGCGAGGTTCGCGTTGTCGCGTTCCAGCACGAGGTACAGGAACAGCGAGCCGCGCGATTTCACGCCGCTCATCAGCCGGATCAGGTGGTACTGCCGGTGCAGCGTGATGAGAATGTCTTCGATGGTGTCGTTGAGTCCCAGCGAGGCCATCACCCGGAGTTTCGAGCGAATGACTTCGGTGTTGCCGGCCGCCGCGACTTCGAGGTTCAGCCAGTCGCCGCCGCCGCTCGTGCCGAGTGACATGCCGCTGTCGTAGTCGACGAGCGCGACACCGACAGCGCCGGAGATGGACATGGCTTCCTTCATTGCGATATCGATGTTCACGGAGCTCCATTTTCTTTTAGCAACTGGTGGCGGAGACGACGTGGCCGCTTTGCGGTGTCTCGAGGGCATGCGGACACGTCTCCAGGTCGAGGAAATCAATGTCGAGAACGATGATCCGAACATCGCGCGTCCCGGAGTCAGGCGCGCTAGGCGGCCAGAATCGCGCCGACTCGTTCGATCACCGGACGGGACTCGTGCAGCAGTCGTCCGAGATTAAGTCCCTTGTCGCCGAGCACGACCAGCAACGAGAGGCGGCCGATCGCGTAGACGGCCATGTAGCCCTCGCTGCCGAACACGACGGTCTGGCTGAGGGTTCCCATTCCGATCACTTCCGCCGACTGCCTGGCGATTCCGAGGCTGCTGGCGGCCAGTGCGGAGATGTGCGCGGGGTCGACGTTCTTGGCGACGTCGGCGACGATGGGAATGCCGTCGGACGCGGCGATCATCGTGTCGGTCACTCCGGCGACGGCTTCGCGGAGCTTCCGCATTTCGGCGTTGAGTGCGTCGTAGTCCAGTTCGCTCCAGTCCTGAATGGGGAAGGGCGAACCGCTCAAGACCAACATTCCACCTCCGACAGGTTCAGGCGATTCCCGAGTTCGACAAGGCCTGTCCCGGCTGACGCAGGGGCAGTGAACTCGGCTGGGCAGTGCCGACGTCCTGAACAGCAGCTTTACGTGGGCGCAGCCGGGTGAGCCCCCACCGTGACGACGTGGCGGGCGCGGCGATCTCCAGCAACCCGGTGCCGAGCATCCGGGACACCTCGACCGTCACGGGGTGCAACCCGCGCCCGAGCGAGAAAGCCAGGTCCCGGGCGGTCCGCCGCCCGGTGGCGAGCGCCATGATCTCCCATTGCTCCTCCGTGGCGGCCTTTTTGTCGGTGGCCACCAACCGGTCCCGATAAGGCGACACGGCACGCGGGAGTCCGGCAACGCCTTTCAGCAGACCTGTGGTTTCCGACAACAACAGGTCCACGGAAATTCCGTTCCGCGCGGGCAAAAGAGGCCGATCGGCGCTTTCGTCCAGAAAACACCTTTCGATCTCATCGACCACAACGGCGAACGTCCCGTCACGAATGGCACCCGCCGCACAACGCTGGATCTCGGCGGACCCGATCACCCCGCGCCCGACGAGCGCGGCGTGCAAAGACCGCATCTTGACACTGCTCACCAGTGCCGCGATCCAGTCGTTCTCCTTGATCCGCCCGGACCGTCGCAAGAGCGTTTCGATCCCGGGCGAACCGGGACTGTCCACCCCCACCACAGCGCCGTCGTGCAAATGAAACAGTCCACCCGCGTTGCCGGCGACGCGCAAAGCGCCGGTGACTCGATCCGCCTGGCACTGCGTCAGGGCGTACGCGAGGACGTCGAATGAGGTTCGATTGTCGCGTCTCAGAGGTCACTCCGGGTTAAATCGGACTTACCGAGCGGGTACGTGACGGGCTGATCATTCGATCGAGGTACATCGCCTATATCGAAAGAGCGACCGGCCGGGTTACTTCTTACCCGCAGAAACCGGTCGTGTCGCTTAAGCATCACACGATCGAGTGAAGCATTCCACCACGCAAAGCAACCTTGATTTCATTCCCTATCCATTGGATTCGCGCAGGTGATCCGCCGCGGATCGGCCGTCGCGCACCCCGGACACGACTAAGGCCCAGGCGGGTCGATGGGCGACTCCGGCCTGGGCCTTCGGTTCGAGAGCGGGTGACGGGAATCGAACCCGCCTCTACAGCTTGGGAAGCTGTCGTTCTACCAATGAACTACACCCGCGTGAGCCAAGCTCGTTGCCGATCATACACAGAGACCGGCAACGAGCGGTGCGCCCGTCAGGGACCACGTCTTCGGTTAGCCTGTCCGGGTGCTGCTGAGTGACCAGGATCTGCGCAAAGAGGTCGAGTCCGGCCGTCTCCTCCTCGACCCCTTCGACGTGGAGATGCTCCAGCCGTCGAGCATCGACGTGCGGCTGGACCGGTTCTTCCGGGTCTTCAACAACACGAAGTACACGCACATCGACCCTGCGCAGCAGCAGGACGACCTGACGAGTCTCATCGAGACGCCCGCAGGCGAGCAGTTCGTGCTGCACCCCGGCGAGTTCGTGCTCGGCAGCACCTACGAGATGGTCACGCTGCCGGACGACCTGGCGGGCAGGCTGGAAGGCAAGTCGAGCCTCGGCCGGCTCGGGCTGCTCACGCACTCCACGGCGGGCTTCATCGACCCCGGCTTCTCCGGCCACATCACGCTGGAGCTGTCGAACGTCGCCAACCTGCCGATCACGTTGCACCCCGGCATGAAGATCGGGCAGCTCTGCCTCTTCAAGCTCAGCAGCCCGGCGGAGCACCCGTACGGCTCGAAGCAGGCCGGCAGCCGCTACCAGGGGCAGCGCGGGCCTACGCCCAGCCGCGCCTACCTCAACTTCCACCAGACCGACACACGCCGCTAAGACGCCAAGGCGTTAGGACGACAGGTCGCCGTAGCGCTCCAGCACGCGGCGGCGCAGTTCGGGGTCGGTGCGCGGGACGGGTTCGAGGAAGATCTCGTCCAGGTCGGGGAACGACGCGCGCAGCTCCGCCGACACCCGCACACACGCGTCTTCCAGCTGGTGTGCGGTCAAAGCGTCGTCGAAGTCGAGGCGGGCGCACAGCAGCACGCGGTCGGTGCCGATGAGCATCGTCAGCACGTCCACCACGGCGTCGACCTCGGGCACCTCGCCCAGCCGGCGCCAGATCGCCTTCACCATCACCGGGTCCGCCTGCCGTCCGATCAGCAGGCCGCGGTTGGTGCGCGCCAGGGTGTACGCGACCAGCGCCAGCAGGACGCCGATCGCCAGTGAGGCGAGGCCGTCCCAGAGCGACGAGCCGGTCAGCTGGTGCAGACCGAGGCCCGCGAACGCGAGCACGAGACCGATCAGCGCGGCGGAGTCCTCGAAGAACACCGTCTTGACGGTCGGGTCGTCGGAGACGCGCAGGAAGTCCCAGAAGCCGCGGCCGTGCGCGGCCGCCTCGGAGCGGACCTGCCGGAACGCCTGCGTCCAGGAGATCGACTCCAGCGCGAAGGCCAGGCCCAGCACGATGTAGCCCACGAGCGGGCGGGTCTGTTCCTCCGGCTCGCCGAAGACCGTGCGGAAGCCCTCGTAGAACGCGAACATCGCGCCCGACGCGAAGATCGAGACCGCCGCCAGCAGCGACCAGAAGTAGCGCTCCTTGCCGTAGCCGAACGGGTGCCGGCGGTCGGCCGGTCGGTCCGAGCGGCGCAGGGCGGTCAGCAGCAACGCCTCGGTGAACGTGTCGGCCACCGAGTGGGCGGCCTCGGAGAGGATCGCGGCCGATCCGGTCAAAATGCCCGCAATGGCCTTCATGACCGCAATAGCCAGGTTGACCAGCAACGCGAGGACGACGGTCAGCGTGCTTTCGCCCGAGCTTTGCGGCTTCTCGCTCATGTGGATCAGCCTAGGCCGCCAGAGCTGACGCACCCGATCACTACTGCATTCGAGTGACATTCGGAGGGGAGAGCAACATCGGCGGCAGCTCGGGTGTCTTACATGCGGGATCTGCAACCGGGGGGACGCTGATCACCAGGGGGTAAGACGGAACGGCCCGCGTCCGGGAGAGACGCGGGCCGTTCTGCATGTCGGCGCAACTACCATCGTGAGATGGGCAAGCGTGGTGCGGACGACACCGATGCCGAGGTCGAGGCGTGGAGGGCCATGGTTCCGGCGATCGATCCGGTGGTCGAGGGCGTGGTCGACCGGGTGCACCAGATCAGCAAGTACCTCGACTTCCTCGCCACGGAGATCGCCGCGCCGCACGGCCTCAACCGCGCCGACTACGAGATCCTCGCCCGCCTCTTCTGGATCGGGCCGCCGCACCGCCTCACGCCCAAGCAGCTCGCGAACGGCACGCTGAGCCCGGCCACCACGATCACGAGCCGCCTCGACCGGCTGGAGAAGGCGGGCCTCGTCGTGCGCCAGCTCGACCCCGCCGACCGCCGCTCGTTGCCCGCCACGCTGACCGACGCGGGGCGCGAGATCTTCCTGCGGATCGTCGCCGGCCAGGCGGAACGCGAGCGCGACCTCTTCACCGCGCTGCCCGGCGCCGACCTGGAGAACCTGCGCGACCTGCTGCGCCAGGTCATGGAGGTCCTGTCCGGCGAGCTCGGCCCCGCCCACCGTCGCACCCGGCTCGCACTCGACGGCAAGGAGTAATTGCTACGAACTCGTACTATCCGATATCGTGCTAAACGAGAGGGAGGGGTACGGGATGGGTGGCTATCCGCTGTCTGAGTGATCGGGATCACGCAACATCGGCACCCTCGGGATCCGATTACCCAATTGGAGTAATCGGATCCTGGGGGAACTGTGCGCAAGCTTTGCGCGGCCGCGATGGCGGCCGCACTCGTCCTGCCCGTGACCGGCCTGAGCGCCGTCGCGCAGGAGGACAAGATCTCCATCGGCGGCCTGGTGTGGTTCGACCACAACGGGGACCGCGCGTCCGCCGGTGAGCCGGTGCTCGCCGGCGAGACGATCGTCCGGCTCAGCCTGGACGGCAGCGACGAGACCCTCGGCGAGTACGCGACCGACGACAAGGGCGTCTACTCGATCACCGGCCTCGCGCCCGGCAGGTACCGCGTCAGCGTCACCGACGGGCGCTACCGGCACACCACCGAGGGCAGCGTCGTCACCGAGGGCGGCACCGTCGACTTCGGACTGAAGGGCTACGGCATCGCCGGCTCCTCGTTCCACGACAAGAACAAGGACGGCGTCCGCCAGGCCGACGAGGAACTGCTCTCGCCCGGCACGCTCAACGGCAAGCCCATCCCGGTGTCCCGGGAGAACGGTCAGTTCAGCGTCGACGACCTGCCCGCCGGCAAGTACGAGTTCGTCGCGGCCGACTACTCGGCGCGCAAGCTCGCGCTGGCCGAGCCGAAGGGCACCGACACCATCGACTGGGCCACCGGCAGGCTCGACTTCTCGCTCGGCGAGAACGAGGGCCCGGCGCCGTTGTCCGTGCTGTACATCGATCCCAGGGTCGACATCGCCCTCGAAGCCTCGCTGGCCAAGGACACCTACGTGCTCGGCGAGCAGATCGACCTCAAGCTCAAGCTGACCAACAAGGGCGACGTGCCGGTCACGCCGTCGTTCCTGATGGCCGAGTTCGACGAGAAGCTCGTCTCGGTCAGCGACAACGTCGTGGCGCACGGCAACAAGGACTTCGACCTCAAGCACAAGTTGCTGCCCGGCAAGTCCGCGGACGTCGAGCTGAAGTTCGTGCCCAACGGCACCGGCTTCGCCGCCGTGTGGCCGTTCGCGCTCTACAACTTCGGCGGTTTCGCGGACGTCGACCGCAAGAACAACAGCGTGAAGATCCCCGTCAAGGTCGTGGAGAAGACCACCGAGACCACCACGACGACGGCCCCGACGACCACCACCGCGCCGACGACGACCACGACCGAGCAGGCCGTGGCCCAGGCGGGCACCAAGTCGGGTCTCGCGTCCACGGGCGCCTCGCCGCTGGGCTTCCTCGCCCTCGGCGCGCTCCTGCTCACGGCCGGTGCCGCCGCGTTCGTCGCGGCCCGCCGCCGCCGTTCCTGAACCACCACAAGTCCTTGGGGAACAAGTGAAGAAGCTCTTCGCCGCCGCGACCACGGCGGCCATCGCACTGACGGTGGGCACACCCGCCCTCGCCCAGGACGCGACGATCAGCATCGAGGGTCAGGCCTGGCTCGACCGCAACACCAACCGCGCCCACGACGAGGGTGAGGTCCTGCTCGCGAACGAACCGGGCGGAACCATCGTCAAGGCCGACTCGGGCGAGGTCGTCGCCACCTTCGCGACGGACGCGAACGGCCGTTACGCCGTGAAGGACCTGCCCGCCGGCAAGTACCGCGTCGAGCACCCCGTGACCACGCGGTACAACTTCCTCCCCGAGCACCGGACCACCGAGGGCGGCACGGTCAACCTCCGCTTCTACGGCTCGTGGTTCGAGGTGAGCTCGTTCGTCGACACCAACCTCGACTTCGTGCGCCAGCCGGACGAGGAACTGCTCGACGCCGGCACCCTCAACGGCAAGCCGTTGCCGAAGGCCGGTGAGGACGGCAAGGTCGTGGCGAACGACCTCCCGTTCGGTGACTTCGTCTACGTCGCCGCGGACCACTCGGCCAGGAACCTCCGCCTGGCCGACGGCGCGACCCGCACGAAGAACTTCAAGCTCGAGAAGTTCGACAACGCCGAGCACCTCGACGCCCGCCACGTGGCGATCAAGGGCGACCTCGCGGTCGAGATGCCGGTCCTCACGCCGTCGAAGGACGTCTTCGTCCGCGACGAGGAGGCCGACGTCGTCTTCAAGATCACGAACAAGGGCGAGGCGCCGGAGAAGGCGTCCTTCGTGCTGGCGAGCTACTACGCCAAGACGCTGTCGATGAGCGACGACGTCGTGCCGCTCGACCCGAGCGGCCACGAGTGGGAGACCAAGGAGGTCCTCGCGCCCGGCGCCAGTGTCGACGTGCGGATGCGCGTCAAGTTCGTCGAGGTGAAGGAGCAGACGCTGCACGTCATCGTGCGGCCGAGCAAGTTCTTCAAGGAGCCGTTCGGCAACAACGTGGCGATCCGCAAGCTGAACGTCGTCGAGCCGGGCACCGGGACCACGACCTCGGCCCCGGCGACCACCGCCGCGCCGGCCACGACCGACCAGGCCGTGGCGAAGGCGGGCAACTCCTCCGGTCTCGCGTCCACGGGTGCGTCGCCGCTGGGCTTCCTCGGCCTCGGTGCGCTGCTGCTCGCGGCCGGTGGGAGCGCGTTCTTCGTGGCGCGCCGCCGCCGGTCCTGACCACTTAGGACCCGCCACGGTTAGGCTTCGGCATGGGCATCTTGGTGCAAGTGCTGCTGACCGCCGTGGCGGTCTGGGTGTCGACCGCCCTCCCCGGCATCGACCTGGGTGAGGGCTCGACCGGGACGAGGATCCTGACGCTGATCGGCGTCGCGGTGATCTTCGGCCTGGTCAACGCGATCGTGAAGCCGGTCGTGAAGTTCTTCGGCTGCCTCTTCTACCTGCTGACGCTGGGCCTGATCGGACTCGTCGTGAACGCGCTGCTGTTCATGCTCACCGGATGGCTGGCGGAGCAGTTCGACCTGCCGTTCCGCGTCGACGGCTTCTGGCCCGCGTTCTGGGGCGCGATCATCGTCGCCCTGACCGGCTGGGTGCTGAACGTGATCTACGACAAGGTCACCGACCAAGACTGAGGCAACCCCCGGCACGCGGGGTGCGTGTCCCTGGTGAAGTTCACATTCATCTGGGGGATTCGAAATGCGTGCAGTGGCAAGACTTTCCGCTCTCGGGCTCGCGCTGGCGGCGTCGGCCTTCGTCGTGTCACCGGCGATGGCCGACGAGCCGACGACCGGCGTCGTCTTCGGGTCGGCGTGGATCGACAGCAACGGGGACGGCGTCCGTCAGCCGGGCGAGCCGCCGATGGTGGGCTACTCCTTCCTGATCCCCGGTGACTACATCACCGGGAGGACGGACGAGAACGGCAACTACCGGATCGAGAACGTCCCGGCCGGCACCCACACGGTGACCCTGTTCGTCCAGAGCTGGGAGACGACGTTCACCAAGAGCGGCCGCGACTCGGACTTCGACCAGAACACCCGCAGCACCAAGCAGTTCACCCTCGCGGCGGGCGGCGAGGCCGGTCCGTTCGACGCGGGCTTCGTGCCGGGGCGGTTCGACGTGGCGGCCACTCGCGTGGACGCCCCTCGCTTCGCGAAGGTCGGTGACGAGGTCGACGTCAAGGTCACCTATCGGAACAAGAGCAACGCGGCCACGCCGTTGTACGGCACGGCAACGTTGCCGGCGGGGCTGACCCCGTTGTCGCACAACGCGCCCGCCGGTTCCATCGACGGGCAGACGGCGTACCTGTCGAGCGTCTACCAGGCGGACACGTACATCGGCGAGTCGGTCACCTACACGGTGAAGGCGAGGGTGGACGCGCCGATCGACTGCGGCGAGATCGTCGTGACCGCTGACACCAACGGCCGGCCCGACGCCAACACCATGAACAACGTCAAGAAGGCCACCATCAGCGCTTCCTGACAAAAGAACCGGCCCCGGTCCACAGTGGACCGGGGCCGGTTTCGTCGTTCGCGGGTCAGACCGTCGACTCCTCCGCGGCGGGTGCCGGCTGGCCCCGCTTCACGGACTCCAGCAGCATCTGCGCCACGTCCACGACCTCGACGTGCGCCCCGGCCTGGCCGTCGGACTGACGCGCGGTCACACCGTCGGTCAGCATCACGCGGCAGAACGGGCAGCCCGTCGCGATCTTCGACGGCGCGGTGCCGAGCGCCTCGTCCACGCGGTCGAGGTTGATGCGCTTGCCGATCCGCTCCTCCATCCACATGCGGGCGCCACCGGCACCGCAGCACATGGACCGCTCCTCGTGCCGCGGCATCTCGCGCAGCTTCGCGCCCGACGCCCCGATGAGCTCACGCGGTGCTTCGTAGACCTTGTTGTGGCGGCCCAGGTAGCACGGGTCGTGGTACGTGACGTCCTCGGTGACCGGCGCGACCGGCACCAGGCGGCGTTCGCGCACCAGCTTGTTCAGCAGCTGCGTGTGGTGCACGACCTCGTACGTGCCGCCGACCGAGGGGTACTCGTTGGCGAGCGTGTTGAAGCAGTGCGCGCACGTGACGACGATCTTGCGCTGACCGGCGGGCCGGTCCTCGAACACCGAGTTGAGCACCTCGACGTTCTGCTGCGCGAGCATCTGGAACAGGAACTCGTTGCCGGCACGACGGGCCGGGTCACCGGTGCAGGTCTCCTCCGGGCCGAGCACCGTGTACTTCACGCCCGCGGTGTGCAGCAGCTCCGCGACGGCGCGCGTGGTCTTCTTCGCGCGGTCCTCGAACGCGCCGGCGCAGCCGACCCAGAACAGGTACTCCGCGTCGCCCAGGTCGCCGTCGAAGACCGGCACCTCGAACTCCAGGCCGTCGGTCCACGCCAGGCGGTCCTTGGCGTTCTGGCCCCACGGGTTGCCCTTGTTCTCCAGGTTCTTGAACATGCCGCCGAGCTCGGTCGGGAAGTTCGACTCGATCAGCACCTGGTAGCGGCGCATGTCGACGATGTGGTCGACGTGCTCGATGTCCACCGGGCACTGCTCGACGCACGCGCCGCAGGTCGTGCAGGACCACAGCACCTCGGGGTCGATGACGCCGAGCTCGTCCGGGCCGCCGACGAGCGGGCGCTCGGACTCCGCCATCGCCAGGACGTCGATGGACTCCAAGCGCTTCTTGTAGTCCTCGTACTTGTCCTCGGTGAGACCGACCTCGTCACCGGCCATGTCCTTCGAGCCACCGGCCAGCAGGTACGGCGCCTTGGCGTAGGCGTGGTCGCGCAGCTGCGTGATGACCAGCTTGGGGGACAACGGCTTGCCGGTGTTCCAGGCGGGGCACTGCGACTGGCAGCGGCCGCACTCGGTGCAGGTGGAGAAGTCGAGCCAGCCCTTCCAGCTGAAGTCCTCGACCTTGCCGACGCCGAAGACGTCCTTGTCCGGGTCGGCCTCCTCGAGGTCCAGGACCTTGCCGCCGGACATCATCGGCTTCAGCGCGCCCAGCGCGACGCCACCGTCGTCCTCGCGCTTGAAGTAGATGTTGAAGAACGCCGAGAACCGGTGCCACGCAACGCCCATCGTGAGGTTGCGGCCCACCACGATCAGCCAGATCATGCCGCTCAGCAGCTTGATCAACGCCATCACGGAGACCCAGATCGCGGCGGTCGGCAGCACGTGCGACAGCGGCTGCGTGACGAACGACGTCCACAGCGGCGCCTCTTCCAGGCCCGCCGACTGCTTGAACGCCTTGACCAGCAGGATGCCGACGCCCTCGATGATGACGACGGCCTCGACGAAGTACGCGGACTTGAAGTCCGAACCCTGGAACCGGGAGACCCGGTCGGCGCGGCGCGGGTGGTTGCGCTGGCGGATCACCGCGAGGGCCACACCACCGACGACGGTGCCGAGGCCGAGCAGTTCGATCAGCAGCAGCCACACCGACCACGTGCCGATGATCGGCCAGTGGAAGTGCGGGTCGAACACCTCGCCGTACGCCTCGAACAGCACCGCGGACCCGATGAGGAAGCCCCACATCACCATCCAGTGCCACGGGGCGACCGAACGGAACTTCGCCATCCGGGTGTGCGCGACGAACTCGACGATCATCGTCTTCAGGCGCGGCACGAACGGCCCGAAGCGGGTCCCGTCCGGCTGGCCGAGCCGGATGATCTTGATCTGCTTCAGCACGGCGGCGACGAACACGCCCCAGGCGACGACGCTCACCGCCACGGCGACGAGCCCGAGAACCAGCTGGAGGGTCATGGCGGGAGTCTAGGACAGGTTACTGCTCAGTAACCACTTGGACGTGGCCGGTGTCTCCTCACGTACCGGTCAAGTATCCAGAAGTTGATCAAAAACTTATGGAACACTTGTTCAGGTAGTTGTCCTGAGCAGCCGTGGAGGTCGCCGTGCTGTACCTGCTCCTCGTTGCGGCGATCGCAGCGGAGATCGCCGCCACCGTGTCGTTGAAGCTGTCCGAGGGCTTCAGCAGACTGTGGCCGTCCGTGATCGTGGTCGTCGGGTACGCCATCGCCTTCACCGCACTTTCGCGCGCGTTGAAGTTGGGTATGCCCGTGGGCGTCGCCTACGCCGTATGGTCCGCAGTCGGCGTTGCCGCCGTTGCGATCATCGGTTGGAAGTTCCTCGGCGAAACCCTCAACCCCACGATGGTCGTCGGACTGGCGCTGATCATCGGAGGAGTGGTGACGCTCGAACTCGGGAGGACGCACTGACCGCGGCAGTGGAGCAGAAGGTGGACGGACGCAAGGCGCGTGGCGAGAAGAAGCGCCGCGCCATCGTCGAGGCCACCCTGCGCGTGATCGAACGAGAGGGCGTCGCGGGCGTGACGCACCGCAGCGTCGCCCGTGAGGCCGGCGTGCCCACGACGGCACCCACCTACTACTTCGCGACGCTCGACGACCTGCTGATCGCCACGCTGCTGTGGTCGGCGGACGAGATCTGCGACGACATGCTCAAGATCGTCGCGTCCGGCGGCACCGCCCGGGAGATCGCGCAGAGCCTCGCGCAGGCCGTCAACGCGAACCGCGGCCGCACGCTCGCCGAGTACGAGCTGTACCTGCTGGCGGGCCGTCGCCCCGAGCTGAAGCCCGCCGCCCGCCGGTGGCTCGACCTGGCCGTGGAACTCGCGCGCCCGGCTGACCCCATCGCGTTCCGGGCGTTCCTCGCGGCGATCGACGGCCTGCTGATCCAGGGGCTGATCGCCGACGTTGCTCCGAACGAGGACGAGCTGGAGCCAATCGTGTCCTTCTTGATCCGCGGCCGCGACGATTCCACGGCCGTCCCGCGGGAAGAATAGGAACCATGAAGTTCGCGCGAGAGGTGTCCGGCATCAGCCACGGGGTGAGCCTCGGGCTGCTCGCCGCGCTGTACGTGCGCGACTCGCTGGCGTTGTCGGTCGACGTCGAGCCGCACGTGCCGGGCCTGGAGCCGTCGCTGCCGGTGCAGGTGCCGATCGGCACCGACCGCGCGGCCGTGACCGCCGAGTGGCCGGGCTGGTGGGCCGACGCGCTCGACGCGTGCACCCGAGGCGCCGAGTCCCCGACTCCGGAGGACGCTCCGGCGCTGCTGACCCGCCCGGCCAGCCGGGCCGCCGTCCTCGCGTTGAAGCCCGGCATCGAGCAGTTGCACCGCGTGCAGAGCCCTGCCGCGTTGCCGATAGGAGACGTGCTGCGCGGCATCGAGTCGCGCATCGGCCGGTGGGCGCAGAGCGTCGAGCTGCACATCGTCGAGGTGCCGGTCGAGGGCTTCCTGTGGGAACGCATCGCGCCCGCGCACGTGCTGGCGTCCACCCGCTTCCTGAACGACCCGGCCCGCACGGCACCGGCGTTGCGCGCGGTCCTCGAAGACCTGGTCTGAGCCCTCGGTAGGGGTAGCCCCACCCCACCTTCGGGGGCTTGCAGCCGTGTAGCTGCGCCCCGCCGCCTCTACTTTTGTGGTCATGATGAGGACGGCGCTGGTGGCGTTGGTTGCGGGGGCGGTGCTCACGGTGTCGGCCGGCTGTGGCATCCGCATCATGAAGTACGAGTTCCAGGACGACCACGTGGTCGCGGAGAGCTTCAGCATCGTCAAAGTCCGTGGTGGGGACCACGACAACGACTCGGGGGACGTGACGATCCGGTACCAGGAGGGGCTGGCCGAGACGAAGATCCACCGCAAGGTCGAGCACGTGAAGGACAACAAGCCGTCGGGCATCGCGCACCGGGTCGAGGGCGACGCGCTGGTGCTGGACGGGTGCGGCCGGAACTGCGAGATCAACTACGAGGTGCTCGTCCCGAGCAACAAGATCAAGGTGCAGGGCAACGCGGGGTCGGGGGACGCCGTCTTCGAAGGCCTGGCCGCGGTCGACTACCGGACGGGGTCGGGAAAGATCCAGGTCAGGGACATCGCGGGGGACGTCAGGGTCGCGGCGGGTTCGGGTGACCTCGAAGCCGCGCGGATCGACGGCGCCCTGACCGCGGAGGTCGACTCGGGGAACGTGGTGCTCGACCTGATCAAGGGCAAGGCGATGGTCGTCACCCACTCCGGCGACATCGTCGGCACCGGGATCGACAACGACCTCACCGCCGACGCGTCCTCCGGCAACGTCTCGCTGACGTTCCTGTCGACCCGCTCGCTGCGGGCGAACTCCGGGTCGGGAGACATCAACGTGCGGATTCCGGGCGGTCCGTTCAAGGTCGTCGGCGAGACCGGCAGCGGCGACCGCTGGATCAACGTGCCGACCGATCCGGCCGCGCGGAACGAGCTCCAGCTGATCACCGCGTCGGGGGACGTTCGCGTGGTCGGCATCTAGAAACAGGGGGACTGTGTCGAGGGCCACTCCACAAGGGGTGGCCCTCGGCGCGTTCTGAGGGAACAACCAGAGTTCTTCGGTCGTTGGGCCAGTCAGAAAGCTTGAGTCGGGTAGGCTCAGGTTTGAGCGGATGGCAAACTTGAGCCACCAACGCTCAACAAGTACTAGCGGAAGGAACTCCAATGGCGCGTGCAGTCGGCATCGACTTGGGGACGACCAACTCCGTCGTCGCTGTTCTCGAGGGCGGTGAGCCGACGGTCATCGCCAACTCGGAGGGCTCGAGGACGACCCCGTCCATCGTCGCGTTCGCCAAGAACGGCGAGGTCCTCGTGGGTCAGCCCGCGAAGAACCAGGCCGTGACCAACGTCGACCGCACCATCCGGTCGGTCAAGCGCCACGTCGGCACCACCTGGCAGACCGACGAGGTCGACGGCAAGAAGTACACCTCGCAGGAGATCTCCGCGCGCGTGCTGATGAAGCTCAAGCGCGACGCCGAGGCGTACCTCGGTGAGGAGATCACCGACGCGGTCATCACCGTCCCCGCCTACTTCGAGGACGCGCAGCGCCAGGCCACCAAGGAGGCCGGCCAGATCGCGGGCCTCAACGTGCTCCGCATCGTCAACGAGCCGACCTCCGCCGCTCTGGCGTACGGCCTCGACAAGGGCGAGAAGGAGCAGACCATCCTGGTCTTCGACCTCGGTGGCGGCACGTTCGACGTCTCGCTGCTCGAGCTCGGCGACGGCGTGGTCGAGGTCCGGGCGACCTCCGGTGACAACCACCTCGGTGGCGACGACTGGGACCAGCGCGTCGTCGACTGGCTGGTCGAGCGGTTCAAGTCGGCCAACGGCATCGACCTGACCAAGGACAAGATGGCCCTCCAGCGCATCCGCGAGGCTGCGGAGAAGGCCAAGATCGAGCTCTCCAGCTCGTCGCAGGCGTCCATCAACCTGCCGTACATCACGGTCGACGCGGACAAGAACCCGCTGTTCCTCGACGAGACGCTGTCGCGCGCCGAGTTCCAGCGCATCACCAACGACCTGCTCGAGCGCACCCGCGCGCCGTTCAACAACGTGATCAAGGACGCCGGTGTCTCCGTCGGCGACATCGACCACGTCGTGCTCGTCGGTGGCTCGACCCGCATGCCCGCCGTCGCGGAGCTCGTCAAGGAGCTGACCGGCGGCCGCGAGCCCAACAAGGGCGTGAACCCGGACGAGGTCGTCGCCGTCGGCGCCGCTCTCCAGGCCGGTGTCCTCAAGGGCGAGGTCAAGGACGTCCTGCTGCTCGACGTCACCCCGCTGTCCCTCGGCATCGAGACCAAGGGCGGCATCATGACCAAGCTGATCGAGCGCAACACCACGATCCCGACGAAGCGTTCCGAGACCTTCACGACGGCCGACGACAACCAGCCGTCCGTGCAGATCCAGGTCTTCCAGGGCGAGCGCGAGATCGCGGCGCACAACAAGAAGCTCGGCATGTTCGAGCTGACCGGCCTGCCGCCCGCCCCCCGTGGCGTGCCGCAGATCGAGGTCACCTTCGACATCGACGCGAACGGCATCGTCCACGTGTCGGCGAAGGACCTGGGCACCGGCAAGGAGCAGTCGATGACGATCACCGGTGGCTCCGCGCTGCCGAAGGACGACATCGACCGCATGGTGAAGGACGCCGAGGCCCACGCGGAGGAGGACAAGCGCCGCCGCGAGGAGGCCGAGGTCCGCAACCAGGCCGAGACGCTCGTCTACCAGACGGAGAAGGTCGTCAAGGAGAACGACGACAAGCTCCCGGCCGAGATCAAGGACAAGGTCAACGCCGCGATCGCCGAGGCGAACGAGGCGCTCAAGGGCACCGACATCGCGGCCATCAAGTCCGCGGTGGAGAAGCTCGCCACCGAGTCCCAGGCCATCGGCCAGGCGATCTACGCCAACGCCCCGGGCGCCCAGGGCGCCGAGGCCCCTGGTGCGGACGCGCCGGGTGCCGCGGGTGCGGGTGCCGGTGCGGGCGCCAAGAAGGACGATGACGTCGTCGACGCCGAGATCGTGGACGAGGACGAGAAGAAGTGACCGAACCGAGGCACGCCGCCCCCGAAGAGGAGCAGCCTCAGGTCGTCGTGAACGACCGGCGCCGGATCGACCCCGAAACGGGCGAGGTCCGGCCGCCGGCCCACGCGGCTCCCGAGGAAGGCGCTGCTCCGGAAGAGCCCTTGGTCGCCGAGGTCGTGGACGAGGTGGCCGCCGAGCTGAAGACCCAGCTCGACGAGCGCACCGCCGACCTCCAGCGGCTCACCGCCGAGTACGCGAACTACCGCAAGCGGGTGGAACGCGACCGCGAGGCAGTGATCAACAACGCGAAGGCGTCCGTTGCCGGCGAGCTGCTGTCCGTACTGGACGACATCGAGCGGGCCGCCGCGCACGGCGACCTGACCGGTGCGTTCAAGGCCGTGGCGGACAAGCTCGTGTCCACGCTGCAGAAGACCGGCCTCGAGCCGTTCGCGCACGAGGGCGAGGCGTTCGACCCGTCGGTGCACGAGGCCGTGCAGCACAGCACGTCCCCGGACGTCGACGGACCGACGGTCACCGCGGTGCTCCGCCGCGGCTACACCTTCGGCGAGAAGCTGGTTCGCCCCGCGCTGGTCGCGGTGACCGATCACGAGCCCGGTGCCGCACCGGCTCCGGCTGAAGAAGCGTAGGGAGGAGGAGACGTCCGGTGAGTGCTAGGGACTGGATCGAGAAGGACTTCTACCGCGAGCTGGGCGTCTCCTCCGACGCGTCGGCCGACGAGATCAAGAAGTCGTACCGCAAGCTCGCGCGCGAGCTGCACCCGGACGCGAACCCCGGTGACGCCAAGGCCGAAGCCCGGTTCAAGTCGGTCTCCGAGGCCTACGGCGTGCTGTCGGACGCGGCCAAGCGCAAGCAGTACGACGAGGCCCGCCGCCTGTTCGCGGGCGGTGGCGGTTTCCCCGGTTCCGGCGGCTTCGGCTCCGGCGGGTTCGACGTCAACGACCTGTTCGGCCGTGCCGCGCAGAACACCGGTGGCGGCGGCCTGGGCGACCTGCTCGGCGGCCTGTTCAACCGGCGCGGAGGTGGCACGGCTCCCGGTTCCGCCACGCGTCCGCGTCGGGGCGAGGACGTCGAGACCGACGTCCGCATCGACTTCACCGAGGCGGTGAAGGGCGCGACGGTGCCGCTGCGCCTGTCGTCCCCCGCCGCCTGCACGACCTGCAACGGGTCCGGCGCCAAGCCGGGCACCACCCCGCACACCTGCGCGACCTGCTCGGGTTCCGGCCTGGTCACCCGCTCGCAGGGCGCCTTCGCGTTCAGCGAGCCGTGCCGCGACTGCCGCGGCACCGGCCGGATCATCGACGACCCGTGCCCCGAGTGCGGCGGCGACGGCGTCAGCACCCGCACCCGCACGCTGACCGTGCGGATCCCGTCGGGTGTCGACGACGGCCAGCGGATTCGCCTTGCGGGACAGGGCGAACCGGGCCGCAACGGCGGTCCGTCCGGCGACCTGTTCGTGCGCGTGCACGTCAACCCGCACAGCGTCTTCGGCCGTCAGGGCAACGACCTGACGCTCAAGGCGTCGATGACGTTCGACGAGCTCGCGCTCGGAACGACGTTGACCGTGCCGACGCTGGACGGCAAGGTGACCTTGAAGGTGCCGGCGGGCACCGCCTCCGGGCGAGTGCTGCGGGCGCGGGGCAAGGGGATCACGAAGCGCGACGGCACTTCGGGCGATCTCCTGATCACCCTGGAGGTCGCGGTGCCGAACAACCTGTCGTCCGAGGCCCGCAAGGCCCTGGAGGCGTACGCCGATGTGACGCGGGATCACGACCCCCGCAGCGAACTGAACGCACTTCTTGAAGGGCGGTGAGTTCGGTGGGTTTTCCGTTCCCTCCCGGGACCGATGAGGACACGCCGTTCTTCGTGATCTCGGTGGCAGCCCAGCTGTCCGGCCTGCACGCCCAGACCCTCCGGTCCTACGACCGGATGGGCCTGGTCTCCCCTGGCCGCACCTCCGGCGGTGGCCGCCGCTACTCCATGCGCGACATCGTGCTGCTGCGCGAGGTCCAGCGCCTCTCGCAGGACGAGGGCGTCAACCTCGCCGGCATCAAGCGGATCATCGACCTGGAGAACCAGGTCGACGCGTTGCGCTCGCGCGTGGTCGAGCTCCAGCAGGAACTCGCCCAGGCGTTGGCGGCGGCCGACTCCACAGCCGCCGCCGTGCACGCCTCCTACCGGCGCGACCTCGTGCCGATCCGGCAGGAGACCGCGCTCGTGGTGTGGAAACCCAAGCCGCGCAAGTGATCGAGCGCTCGTCGTAGGTCTTCGCGACGCCGCGCCCGCGAGTTGGTCGAGTTGTGTGACCACCGCGGTGCGCGGCATCGTGCTTTCAGCCCGGTTTCTGCTGCGCCAACTGCCTTTCGCCGCACCTCGAGATGCTCGGCAACCGGAAGGATCGGCCACTCGGACGGGTGAAGCTTGTCCTGATCCGCGCCTGGCGCCGTCTGGTAGACGTCCGGATTCCATGATCCCCTTCCCGCAAGCGGAAGGGGGCGGGCGGCGGCGAGAGGGGCGGCCGGCGCGACAGACGATCGAGAAGCACGGCGAACCCACCTCGGTCAGGTCGGCAGGACGGGGTGCGCGAAGGACCGGAAGCCGGGGCCCGCGCGCCGAGCGGGTCGAAGGTCAGCGCTCGTCGAAGTAGAACCCGCTCTCCAGGTCCTCCAGCAGGCCGGGCTCCTTCGGTTCCCAGCCCAGCAACGCCTTCGTGCGCTCGGCCGACGTCGGCGCGTCCCGCGACACCATGAACGCCAACGGACCGAAGTGCTCCTGCGCGCGCTCGGCCGGGATGCTCTCGACCGGTACACCCAGCTTCCGCCCGATCACCTCGGCGATCTCCTTCATCGTGATCGCCTCCTCGGCGACCGCGTGCAGCACCGAACCCGCCGGTGCCTTCTCCGCCGCCAGCCGGTAGAGCCGGGCCGCGTCCCGCGTGTGGCCCGCGGACCAGCGGTTCGCGCCGTCGCCCGGGTAGCCGGAAACCCCTGTGGCGCGGGCGGTGCGCACCAGGATCGGGATGAAGCCCGCGACGTCCAGTTCACTGTGGACGGTCGGTGGCAGCACGACGACCGAGCCGCGGACGCCGGTCGCGTCGAGGATCTCGTTGCGGGCGGCGCCACGTGGGCCCTCGCTCGGGATCCGCTCCTCCTCGGTGGCCGTGCGGCCGAGGCCCGAGTACGCCAGCGTGCCGGCGGTGCCGACGAGCGCCTTGCCGGTGCCGGAGAGCTCGTCGAGGAACGCGCGCACCACGGCGAGGTCGGCCTCGGAGGCTCCCTGGTAGTCGCCCGCGTACATCTCCTCGTGCTTGAACGCCAGGTGGATCACGGCGTCCGCCTCGGCGGCGCCCTTGCGCAGGCCGTCGAGGTCGTCCAGGTCGCCGCGCTGGACCGTCACCCCCTGGGCCTCGAGCTTGACGGCGGACGCGTCCGAGCGCGCCAGGCCGACGACCTGGTGGCCGGCGCCCAGCAGTTCGGGAACCAGGGCCGATCCGACGTGACCGCTGGCGCCCGTGACGAAGACCTTCATGTGCTCGTCCTTCAGTGAAGAGTGATGGGACTTGGTCTCATCAACCGTAGCAGAGTGATGGGACTGTGTCGCATCACTTAGGATGTGAGGCATGGGTCGATGGGAGCCGGACGCGCGGGAGCGGTTGGTGCGCGCCGCACTCGACCTGTTCAGCGAGCAGGGGTACGAGAACACCGCGGTCGCGCAGATCGCCGAGCGCGCCGGGCTGACGAAGAGCACGTTCTTCCGGCACTTCCGCGACAAGCGCGAGGTGTTGTTCGGCGGCCAGGACGTGCTGGCGGAGCTGATGACCGGCGCGATCGCCGATGCCGGGCCGGACGCGTCGCCGCTGGACGCGGTCGAGGCGGCGCTGGTGGCGACCGCGGTGACGTTCACCGAGCAACGGCGCTCGCACGGGCCGCAGCGGCTGGAGGTGATCGCGAGCAACGACGAACTGCGTGAGCGGTCTGCGTTGAAGATGGTCGGGTTCGCCATCGCGATGACGGACGCGCTGAAGCGGCGCGGGGTGCCGGAGCTGGAGGCCGCGGTGGCCGCCGAGCTCGGCGTGCTGGCCTTCAACCACGGCTACGAGCGCTGGCTGCCGACCGGCGGGGACTTCGGGGAAGTCGCCCGCCGGACGTTCAGCGAGGTCCGCGAGGCCGTCGGGAAGCTAGAGCGAGGCGAGTAGCTCCCCGACCTCGGCGGCGATGCGGTCGAGCGCCTGCTCGTCGTCGTGGGCGGCGATCGCGCGGTCCATCCAGTCCGCGATCAACGGCATCTGCTCGGGCTTCAGGCCGCGCGTCGTGATCCCCGGCGTGCCGAGCCGGATGCCGGACGGGTCGAACGGCTTGCGGGTGTCGAACGGGACCGCGTTGTAGTTCAGCTCGATGCCCGCGCGGTCCAGCGCCTGTGCGGCCGGCTTGCCCGCGATCAGCTTGGACGTCAGGTCGATCAGCACCAGGTGGTTGTCGGTGCCGCCGGAGACCAGGTCGAACCCGCGCTCCAGCAACGCCTCCGCGAGCGCCTGGGCGTTGCGCACGATCATCTGCGCGTACTCGCGGAACTCGGGCTTCGCCGCTTCCTTCAACGCCACGGCGATGGCGGCCGTGGTGTGGTTGTGCGGCCCGCCCTGAAGGCCGGGGAAGACCGCGCGGTCGATCGCCTTCGCGTGCTCGGCGTCGGTGAGGATCATGGCGCCCCGCGGTCCGCGCAACGTCTTGTGCGTGGTCGTGGTGATCACCGGCGCGTACCCGACCGGCGACGGGTGGGCACCGCCCGCGACCAGCCCGGCGATGTGCGCGATGTCGGCGACGAGCAGCGCGCCGACCTCGTTCGCGATCTCGGCGAACGCCGGGAAGTCGATCGTGCGCGGGATCGCCGTGCCACCGCAGAAGATCACCTTCGGGCGTTCGATCTGCGCCAGCGTGCGGACCTCGTCCATGTCGACGCGGCCGGTCTCCTTGCGGACCTCGTACTGGACGCTGCGGAACCACTTCCCCGTGGCCGAGACGCTCCAGCCGTGCGTGAGGTGACCGCCCATCGGCAGGGACATGCCCATCACGGTGTCGCCGGGGTTGAGGAACGCGAGGTACACGGCGAGGTTCGCGGGTGAGCCCGAGTACGGCTGCACGTTCGCGTGGGCGACGCCGAACAGCGCCTTCGCCCGTTCCTGTGCCAGCAGTTCGACCTGGTCGATGACCTGCTGGCCCTCGTAGTACCGCTTGCCGGGGTAGCCCTCGGAGTACTTGTTCGTCAGCACCGAGCCTGTTGCCTCAAGCACGGCCTGCGACACGTCGTTCTCCGACGCGATCATGCGCAGCTTGCTGGCCTGACGACGTTCCTCGGCCTGGATCAGGGCGGCGATCTCGGGATCGGCTTCGCGCAGCACGGCATCACTCCGTGCCGGGCACCCAGGCGTTCGGTGCGCTCGGCCGTCGCTTCCCGGTGGTCAGTTCCACCCTCGGCACGCCAGTCGCTTACGACGTGCCGAGCTTAGTCCAGCGTGAACGGGTCGTACTTGATCCGGTCGAGCGGAGTGCCCGCGACCAGCATGCGGGACACCGTGGACCTGATCATGGCCGGGCTGCCGCAGACCAGGACGTCCCGGTCCTCCCACGCGCCGTAGCGGGTGACCACGTCGGCGAGGCTGCCCTGCTCGACACCTCGGACGCCGGGGTCCGACTCCAGCACCGGCACGACCGTGAGCCACGGGTTCGTGGTCGCGATGCGCTGCAGGTTGTCGAGGTCGTACAGGTCCTCGCGGGTGCGGCCGCCGTAGAACAGGTGCACGCGCGGGTTCTCGCCGTACTGCGACATCTCGTCGATGATCGCGTGCATCGGCGCGACACCCGTGCCACCGGCGACCATGAGGATGTCCGTGCCGGCCGTGCGGTCGACCGACAGACGTCCCATGGGCGGTCCGATGCGCCACTGGTCACCGGCCTGCGTGTGGCCGACCACCGAGCGGGACACCCAGCCGCCGTCGACGGACCGGATGTGGAACTCGATGACGCCGTCCTCGCGCGGTGCGTTCGCCGGCGAGAAGTACCGCCACAGGCGCTTGCGCTGCGGCGTCTCCACGCTGACGTACTGACCGGCCTTGTAGCTCACCGGGTGGTCCGGCTGCAGGCGCACGACCGCGAGGTCCCACGACACCCGCTGGTGCTCCAGCACCGTCGCGTGCCAGTAGGCGGGCCCGTTGTCGGCGTCGGCCGCCTCCTGCATGGCCCTGGCCATGAGGGTGTAGGCCTCGGCCCACGCCATCTCGACCTTGGGCGTCCAGGCGGCGCCGGAGAACTTCTTCACCGCGGACAGCAACGCCGTCCCGACCGCCTCGTAGTGGACGTTGATGACACCGAACTTGCGGTGGTCACGCCCCAGTTGACGCAGGAAGGGGATGAGGTCGTCCGGGCGGTCGACCATCTGCACGACGTGCACGAGGGCGCGCAGCAGGCGGCTGCGCTGCACCTCCATGTTCGCGGGGAACATCTCGCGTGTGGCAGGCGAGAGCGAGAAGAGCATGCCGTAGAAGAACTTCGCCACTTCTTCGGCGTGCGGTTCCACCACAGCGAAGCTCTCCCGGATCATCCGCACCATCGCGGTGACGCCAGGTGGGGGTTCTCGGTGTGGCGGGGTAGGGATGGGGCTCAGCACAGCGTTCGCAGTCATGGTCCGCGCGCAGTCTCCACGTTCTCATTGGGTGTTTCTGAGTAGCGCCGGCTGGGGCGCTGTCGTTACTCGTCAAGCATCCGTCCCCCGACAGGGTGGACAGTAACCCCTGATCGGGCCCTTTGACTCCTTGATGCCACCTTCGAGCGAAGCACGGTAACTCTACGTGACTAGTTGTTACCGCAACAGTGTGAATGTGAGGGTCCTTCTGTACCGGGTTGCGCGCTTGCGTGCTTGGGTTGGGCGCGTGTCCCTGCCAGAGCTCACTGAAACCACCTCACCCGACCGTGTTGAGCACGACGCTTTGCCTGGCTCACGTGGTGAGCACTTCCTCCAATGTGCCCTGGAGACGACCGATCGCGCTACGCGCTTCTACTCGGACCAGGTACTGGATCACCTCAACCCGCTGATGGTCTCGTTCGTCGCCCGGATGGAGATGGCGTTCATCTCCACCTCTGACGCGGATGGGGAGTGTGATTCCTCGCTGCGTGCCGGGCCGGCCGGGTTCCTGCACGTCGTGGACTCCCGGACCCTCGTGTATCCCGAGTACCGGGGGAACGGGGTCATGGCTTCGCTCGGGAACATCATGGAGAACCCGCACGTCGGGATGCTGATGCTGGACTTCACCGAGGATCTGATCGGGCTGCACGTTAACGGGGGTGCCCGGATTGCGGCTTTTGAGGAGTTTGCTGGGTTGGCTGGGGAGGATCGGAAGGTTGAGCGGTGGGTGGTGTTTTCTGTGGAGGAGGCCTACATCCACTGCCGGAAGCACATCCCTCGGATGGTGCCGGTGGATCGGATCCGGGACTGGGGGACGGACGACGTTCGGCGGAAGGGTGGGGACTTCTTTGAGGCCAAGGGGTCGAAGGTCGTCGAGTCCTGATCTGCGCCGGTTTGTTTAGGTGGTTGGGGTTGCGTGCGGCGGGTTTCTGTTGCGTGCTTCCCCTGGGGCTCTGCCCCAGACCCCGGCAATCTGATCAGGGGGTAGCGCTGCCTGCAGGTTGATGGCACGCCTGTTTCGTAGGGCGGCTGCCTGTTTCGTAGTTGGGTTGCGTTGGCGGTGGGGTCCCATCACAAGTCGCACCAGGAGCGGGCCACACCTGGACGGGTCTGTCAAACAGACGAAGAGCGTGTCTGTTTGACAGACC